>NZ_CAMQYW010000133.1 GCF_947039425.1 uncultured Cetobacterium sp.
GAAACGGGTATACGTGCATTATTAATATTCTTAAATTTTCTAATATTCAAAACAAAAGTTCAAAAAATAAAAAATACCAATCTGGGGAGATTGATATTTTTTTATAAAATAATACGATTTAGGGAACCTATAATCAGGTTACAAAATAATACAATCAAACAATCTAGTCTGCAACAAAAATTTACAAAATATTATCAGATCTTAAAATAGGACAAGGCTCTATATTTATATTTCTCTTGAATTTTACTCTTAGCACGTCAGTTTACTCGACTTTGCAAAGCAAAAATAGAGAAACGAGGAGACGTGTATATAAAAGACATACCAAAATTAACTTGGTTAAGAAAATTAAAAACATACTAGAACATTTGTCCTAGTATGTTTTTAATTAAAACTCCTAAAAAAAACAAGAAAATAAAAGTAAAGGTAGATGTAAAATAGTAAACTTTATTTTCAATCCCAGGAGTTGTTTTTAAAATATTTAAATTTTTAGGTTTATAAAAAAATTTAAATATTATTGTGTAGAATAAATTCCCAAATATAAAATAAATAAAAAATGCTCGTTTATATATTGAAAAATTAAAAGCAATATTATTTATTTTTTCAATTGATGCAAAAATAAATAATATTATAAAAATAATAATATGAAATCTAGCTAATTTTTTTATTTTTAATTTTGTTAACATCATAAAAAACTCTCCTAATCTTTTTATAAATTTACTTAAAAACTACTCAATAATTTTATATTTTGTAGAATTCATTCTATCAAATCCAATCCTAACAGATTTTAAATTAGGAACTTCATTTTCTTTTAAATACATTTCATAAAGATACTCATAATCGTCTTTTGATATTTCAACTAAAACCTTCTGAGAATCGTCTAAATCAATTTTAAGACTATTTGAACTATCCGACATATCCTTTTTAACACTTTTTTCTTCAGAAGGTTTTAGGATGGTTTTAGAGCGTTTAACGTCATCAATTTTTGAAATCAACATCTTTTGAAAGTTAATTATTTCTGAATTGTATTTACAAAGCTCTCCAAGAGCCTTAATTATATCTTTTTCTATTTTAGTTAATCTTAATTCAAATCTTTCCGTTAACTTTTCTAATTTAAATTCATTTGTATTTTTAATATCCATTAATTCACTTTTTATAGGCTGATGAATATTGGGCAAATATGTTTTTCTTTTTAATTCTTTTTTTTCTATATGAATATCTTTTAAAAAATCATTTAAAAAAATATCGTCAGAGTCATTAAATATTGAATTATATATTTCATTTAATGTTTTTTCATATTCAAGTATTTTTGATTCTTGCTTTAATTCTTTTATCATTAAAATTTCTTTTTTTGTCATTTTCCTAATCATAAAATATCTCCTTAAATATTATATAAAAGTCAGTAAATATAATCATCTCACAGCTTTAAATAGCCTTATTTTCGTTTTGAATGGATACAGGTTAGCATTTTGATTAATAGATAACAAACAAGCTTAATTTCTATTTTATTCAGGAGTAGTTTTTATTTTATATTTATTTAAAGTCATTTGTCTAAATGCAATTTTAGCAGGTTTTAAATCTATCATTTCATTTTCTTTTAAATAAATTTGATATAAAGTATCATATTCTTTTTGAGTTATTTCAATGATTTTATTTACAGAATTATTAATATTTATTATTTCTACTGATGGAATTTTATCCGTATTCATAACTTGACTATCAGAAGGGACTTTTTCACTCTTTGTTAATTCAGTTATTTTACTTGATTTAATTATATCTGAAATTTTAGATGTCATAAATGCACTAAAATTTTTAATTGTCCTATTATAAGTTGCTGCTTCCTTTAGTGCTTTTATTATATATTTTTCATCAAATTGGCTAATAAGTTTTATCATTGCCTTTTGAGAGTAAGAATCTTCTATATATCTACTTTTTTTAGCTTTAATAATAGCATTATTTAATGTAGGTGAAATTTCATAATCATCTTGAGATCCAATTTTAGTATGTCTAATAAATTTAATTTTATATATTTTTCTTCCTAGTCTTTCTTCTAAATATTCATATTCATATTTGTTATTTAATAAATTTAATTCATTAACTGATTTTTCTAAAACATCTCTTTTAAAATATTTATATTCTTTATATTTTTCTTCTGTTCCTGTTAATTTTTTTAATTCTTCTATTGTAAATTCAGGTATATTTATTTTTTCATATTTTTTAAAAATTTCATAAAATATAATTGTATAAAAAGATTTAAAAGCTTTTTGTTCCAATAATTTTATGGTCGTATAGTAAAGTTCTTCTTTTTTACATAAAGCCTCATAAATTAAATTAGGAATTTCCACATAAAAGGTCTTATCATCCATTCTTTTAAATGCAGACAATAAATTAAATGCTCCCCATAGTTTCCCTTTTTTATCTCTAGAAACAACACTAATTTTTCTTAAAGAATCTAAATAACTTATTAATTCATCATAATGTTTACTTAATTCTAAATCTCTAAAAAAATCAGATCCACTTATAATAATATTATTTTTACCATACTTTTGTAATTTATGTAGAATATAATTATATGCTAACAAATTGTTAGTAGTTAATGATCCTCCTTCAATTTCTATCAATTGATTTGGTTTATGAATTACTAAATCTTCTTTTGTTTTAATCATAAAATCACCTCATTTACAATATATCACAATAAGTGATATATTGTAAATATTTAATTATCACCTTTAGAATCATTTTTATCACCTTTAGAATCATTTTTATCACCTTTAGAATCATTTTTATCACCTTTAGAATCATTTTTATCACCTTAAATTTTAGTAGTCTTCATTTTAGCCAATGTTTTCAATACTTTGTCATAATTTATTATTTACGTAAATACTATAAACTAATTAAAATATTACAAACAGAAAAAGCATTTTTAAGTTATGATATAATTAAAAATAAAAATAAAAATAAAATAAAAACTAGGAGGATTTATATGTCAAAAATAAATGTATATTTTTCAAAATTAGAATTTGTATCAAAAAATAAAGAAGCACCTTTATCAAAAGAAGAATTAATATTAATAAAAAAAGCAGCTTGTGACTTTATCAATACAGATCAATCATTAGAAGATGATAAAAAAATTGAATGTAAAACATCGCAAGAAATTAAAAAAGAAAATAAAACAATAACAACAGAAACGATATATTCTCCATCTAGAAATGAACCTTCAAAAGATGGACTAGCTTTACAAGGAATAATTATAAAAAATGAAGAAATTGTTACAGTAAAATTAAATCCTAAATCAGCAGAAATAGAGCATTTAGGAAGATCAAAAACAGAATTAAAAGCTCATTTTGTTTATAGTAGTGTTTATGATTCTATTTCATTTTTTAAACAAGATAATTTTGGAGATTCTAAGTTTTTAAAATGTTTTAAAACTATAATAGAAAAATCAATTGCATTTAATATAACAAATAAGTTTCCTGCAATAAAAATTCCTGAATTTGAAGCAATCTTAACTCCTTTTTATGGTGGATTTTATCCAACTAACTTTTTAGAATTTACAAAAAGTTTAAATTCTAAAATAAAAACAATTACAGCATGTTTTATTACTGCTAATCCTTTATTGATATCTGCTAAAGAATCTTTAGAAGATTCAAATATAACTAAATATAAAGTTATATTTGAATCAAATGGAGATAATGGAATAAATTTAAACTCTCAAGAAATTCAAACTTTAAATAATCAAATTCAATTATTTTATAATCAAATTGAAGAAAATTTTGAGTTAAATGAAACTAACAGTTTTGTTTCTATGAATATAGAAACTATAAATAAAGAAACTTACAGTACATCTAAAGTAAATAAATTCACTAAAGAAATAAATGATAATATCTTACCAAATGATTTTTATGATTTAAGTATGGAGTATATTTCTAAATTAAGAAATGATAGAATAGATTAAATTAAGGGTTTTGTTGTAAATAAATATCCTATACCGTGGCTCTGCCACTAATTATTTATAAATAAAATTTGAGGATTCAAAACATAAAATATTATTTATTGTAACTAATCCGTTCGCCAAAGGCGACAAAGTTTTATTTATAAAAAAAAGATAGAAGCTTAATCGTTTCTATCTTTTTTTATACTCGCAAGAGTTTTTTTATTAGAAATAAAAACACGAAAAAACGTTTCATTTTGTCCTCAACTTGTTGTACGGACAAAATGAAACGGGTATACGTGCATTATTAATATTCTTAAATTTTCTAATATTCAAAACAAAAGTTCAAAAAATAAAAAATACCAATCTGGGGAGATTGATATTTTTTTATAAAATAATACGATTTAGGGAACCTATAATCAGGTTACAAAATAATACAATCAAACAATCTAGTCTGCAACAAAAATTTACAAAATATTATCAGATCTTAAAATAGGACAAGGCTCTATATTTATATTTCTCTTGAATTTTACTCTTAGCACGTCAGTTTACTCGACTTTGCAAAGCAAAAATAGAGAAACGAGGAGACGTGTATATAAAAGACATACCAAAATTAACTTGGTTAAGAAAATTAAAAACATACTAGAACATTTGTCCTAGTATGTTTTTAATTAAAACTCCTAAAAAAAACAAGAAAATAAAAGTAAAGGTAGATGTAAAATAGTAAACTTTATTTTCAATCCCAGGAGTTGTTTTTAAAATATTTAAATTTTTAGGTTTATAAAAAAATTTAAATATTATTGTGTAGAATAAATTCCCAAATATAAAATAAATAAAAAATGCTCGTTTATATATTGAAAAATTAAAAGCAATATTATTTATTTTTTCAATTGATGCAAAAATAAATAATATTATAAAAATAATAATATGAAATCTAGCTAATTTTTTTATTTTTAATTTTGTTAACATCATAAAAAACTCTCCTAATCTTTTTATAAATTTACTTAAAAACTACTCAATAATTTTATATTTTGTAGAATTCATTCTATCAAATCCAATCCTAACAGATTTTAAATTAGGAACTTCATTTTCTTTTAAATACATTTCATAAAGATACTCATAATCGT
>NZ_CAMQYW010000134.1 GCF_947039425.1 uncultured Cetobacterium sp.
CTATATCATCAAATTTTAAATTCCCTCCTAAAACTTGGGCATAATAAGGATATGCTAAATTTTCTAAATAGTCACTAAATGTTGCAAAATTTATACTTTTAAAATATGGATACATATTACTAAATTTTCCAGGTTCTGTATTTGAATATACATGAGTATTATTTAGTTGATCTACTAAATAATTTATATCTATTGACACTAAATTAAAAGCAAGACCTATCAAACTTTGCATCTCTTTATTTGTTAATTCATGTTTTTCAAAAATCGAATAAATACTTTCTTCTGATATTTTTAAATCTGAAGCAGATATATTATTTTTAAGCTTTTCCACAGCAGTCTGTACTAAATCACCAATATCTCCTCTATTATTTATATTATTTATAAGCATTCCATCTAATGCTGTTGCTGAATAATATAGATTAATTGATGGATTAATTAAAAATACTCTTTTAAAATTAAATTTTTTATATTTCGAATCTAAATATGACACTACTGCTGAATGCGTAGCTCCCATACTATACCCTGTTAAATAAATATCTGTTATCTCTATTTTTTCATCTTTTTTTATTGTATTTAACATAGACTCCATTGCCTTATATAAATCAAGTCCATCTTGAAGTAACACTCCTGGAACTTTACTATTTGAAACATTTAAAATAAAATTGTTATTAAAAGCTGATGATACACTTACTACGTTATATCCTGCATTATATAATATTTTTGCAAAATTTTGAGTTTTTGTGGAATTATAAGCTCCACCTGTTCCTGAAAGTACAAAAATTAAAGGTGCTTTCTTTTTTTGCTTATTTAAAGAAAATTTAAACCCTTTCTCATACCATAAATTCGCTGGAATCTCTCTATTTTTATCTATTATTATTTTAAACTCTTCTGTGGGTATTTTTTTAGGTACTCCCTTTGTCATTATTTTTGAACTTCCTAGTATTGTTGCAACATACGGATTTTTCATTGGAAAGTCATATTGTGCAAAACAATTTATTCCAAACAACAACAAAAGGAGTAATATTATTTTTTTCATCTATTCCTCCTTATTGTTTTATTCCTATTTTTTTTATTTTTAAAATAATTTTTTTTTCTCTCTAATAACACCATTATCATTATTACTTTTAGCTAAGAAATTTGCTATTTTCTTTACTTCCTCATGAGCATTTTCCATTGCATAACTATATTTTCCTCTTTTTAACATCTCATAATCATTTAAATAATCTCCAAATATCATAACTTCATCATAATTAATATTTAATTTTTTCATTATAATATCTAAAGCTATCCCTTTATTTGATTCTAAATGACTTACATCTAACCAAATCTCTCCTGAAACTACAACTTGAAACTCTTTTTCATCTTTTACAAATGGAAAAATATTTTTTTCTGTTCCATCTAAATCACAAAAAGCTATTTTTATAATCTCATCATCATTTGGAAGTTTCAATAAATTCTCAACTATTTCTCTTTCCTCATAATACTTTTCAACCTCTTTCATGAATTTAGGTTCTGTATTTTCAATATATGCTGATTTTTTTCCACATAAAACTATATTAGTAGTTTTTATCTCTCTTCCTATGTTTACAAATTTTTCAATAGCTTCTTTAGATAGAGTTCTAGAATAAAGCTCTTTTTCCTTTTCTACTATATAACTTCCATTTTCTGCTACAAATATTATTTCATCTTTTATAGGTTCAAACTGCTCTTTTAGATTTTGGTACTGTCTACCACTTGCCACTACAAATTTAATGTTTTTTTCTTTTAATTTTTTAAAAACATCCCAAAATTCAGAAGATATTTCTTTTTTATCATTTAAAAATGTTCCATCCATATCTGTTACTATAAGCTTTATCATAAATTACACCCCACTAAATTTTTTCTAATTTATTTCTAACTTGATATAAAATAATCCCTGCGGCCATTGCTACATTTAAAGACTCGGCTGTTCCATATATTGGTATTATAATCTTTTCATCACTTGCAGCTATAATCTCTTTTGAAACTCCATCTCCCTCATTTCCAAATATATATGCATTCTTTTCATCTAACTTTATATCTGTATACTCAATTGAATCTTTTTCTAATGCCGTTACAATTACCTTATACCCTTTTTCTTTTAAAAATAATACTAACTCATTTTCATCCATATAATACATATTCATTGCTAATATAGATCCCATTGTACTTCTTACTGTTTTTTCATTGTAACAATCTACGCTTCCCTTTGTTAAAATTATATCTTTAAATCCTGCTGCATCTGCTATTCTTATTATTGTCCCTAAATTTCCAGGATCTGAAACTTTATTTAAAACTATAATATTATCATTTAATTCCTCTAAGTTTTCTTTTTTAGAATTATAACAAATAATTACTCCTTGAGAATTTTCTTGAGATGTTAACTCTTTAAATAATTTTTCAGGCAAGATAATTTTTCTACAATTATGCTTTTCTCCCATTTGAAATAAATTCTCTCCTATTCCTTCTTTAAATATAATCATATTTGGAGTTTCCGTAAAATCTAGAAATTTTCTTCCTTCTGCTAAAAATAATCTTTCAGAGTCTCTGTATTTTTTAGTTTTTAATTTTTTTAATTTTTTAAAAAGTTCATTATCTTTACTTACAATTTTTTCCACCAAATTACCACCTATCTTTAATTTTATCATTCCTTATAATTATACAATAATTCATCTATATTTTCTAGTATAAAACTAAGAATACACTTGACTAAGATTGCAAAATATAATAGAATATATCTTAGTGAAAATTTTATATATACTGGGAGGTTTAAGTGAAAAAAATACTAGCTTTATTGTCTTTAGTTGTTCTTTTAGTGAGTTGTGGTAAAGGAGAACAAAATAATAAAAATATTTTATATCTTTATGGATGGGCAGATTATGTTCCAACGGAGATTTATGAAAAATTTGAAAAAGAGACTGGAATTAAAGTTGTGGAAGATATCTACTCTTCAAATGAGGAGATGTTTGCTAAAATAATGGCTGGAGGAACTGGTTATGATATATTAACTCCTTCAACAGACTATGCTGAAATTTTAATGAATGAAGGTAAATTAGAGAAACTTGATAAATCTAAACTACCTACATTTAAAAATATAGATCCTATGGTTTTGGAAAAATTGCAATATTTTGATAAAAACAATGATTATGCTGTTCCATATGTTATGGGAGCTACAGCTATTGTTGTAAATACTAAATATGTTAAGAATTTTCCTAAAGATTTTACAATTTATAACGACTCTGCTTATAAAGGTAAAATGACTTTACTTGATGATATGAGAGAAGTTATGACCTCTGCTCTTGGAACTCTTGGATATTCTCAAACAACTAGTAATGAAGCTGAAATTGCACAAGCAGCAAATCTTGTTAAAGAGTGGAAAAAGAATATAGCAAAATTTGATTCAGAATCATTTGGAAAAGGTTTTGCCAATGAAGATTTCTGGGTTGTTCATTGCTATCCTGAAAATGTTTATAGTGAGTTAAATGCAGATCAACTTAAGCATACTCAATTAATTATTCCTGAAAAAGGAGGAACATCATACATTGACTCATTTGTTGTTCTTAAAAATGCACCTCATAAAGAAGCAGCATATAAATTTTTAGAATTTATTCATAGACCTGAAAATTATAAATTAGTTGCAGAACATTTAAAATTACCATCAATAAATGTTCCTGCTAGAAAGTTAATTACAGTTCAGCCAATGTATCAAATAGATGCTCTTAAAAACACTCAAATCTTAAGAGATATTAAAAACACATTAGACTTACAAAACAAATACTGGCAAGAGATTTTAGTAGATTAATCTTAGAGCTAACCTCAGATGGTTAGCTCTTTTTTTATTTCTTGTAAGAGTCTTGTTTTTGGTGTATAATTTTAAAAAAGACTTATTAGGAGGAACCTTATGAATTTCAATATAAAAAGAAGCGATTTAATTGAGATTTTTTCTGAATTTATCAATATTTTAAAAGATAATCCAGTTAAACCTGTTATTTCTGGATTGAAAATAGAATCAATTGATGGAAATGTTATTTTTACAGGAACAAATCTTGATGTTAATTATATAAAAACTATTTCTTGCCAAACAAAACATAATGGTACTGTTGTTTTTAAACCAAACTTAGCTTTAGAGTACATTAAATTATTAGATGATGAATTTATAACACTTTCATCAACTAATGATATTTTATCTATACATTTAGCTGAATTTTCTTTACTCTTAAATGAAAATTTTCCTGAAAATTTAAAAGTTCCAACTGAGCATACTATTGCTGAAATTTCTGGAAAGGAACTTTTCAAATATTTCGAAAAAACTAAATTTTCAGCAGCTCAATCAAGCGAAAACTTAGCAATTAATTGTATTAGAACTATTTTTAAAAAGGATAGAATATCTTTTGTTTCAACTGATTCATATAGATTAACATATTTAAAAACAGATAATAGTGCCTTAATAGAAAGTGATTTTTCTATTCCTTTAGATTCTGTTAATATTCTTTGTAAACTAATTAAAGATATTGATACAGATATCAGTATTGGTTTTTCTCGTGATAATCTTATTTTCCAGTGGAATGACTCGTATTTTTCAACTAAAATAATTGTATTACCATTCCCAAATTTTGATGCAATACTATGCGGCAATAACTTTAGCAAAGAGATGGAATTTAGTTATAGTGATTTTAAAAGCTCTTTAAAAAAAGTTTTAACTGTTGCTAGAACAAGTAGTGAATCTAAAAATGGAGCTATTTTAGAGTTCGTTGGAAAAAAACTAACTATTTCTGCCTCTTCTGGAAAAGCTAAAATAAATCAAAAGTCTGATATGATTAAAAATGGTGATGATTTTAAATGCTCATTAAATATTAAATTCCTTTATGAATTTATTGAAAACTTAGATAATAATGTTTTCATAAAAGGTAATAATTCATCTGCTATGTTTGAGATTTCAGAAAGAGACAATAACTCTTATAAATATATATTAATGCCTCTTGCTTTAAGAGA
>NZ_CAMQYW010000135.1 GCF_947039425.1 uncultured Cetobacterium sp.
TGGAAGATATCATTTACCTGATCAGTGGATATATAATAAAAATGGAGAGAACTATTCTATAAAATTAGATGAAAAAACTCTTCCTAAAAATATGATAGTAATTAGTGAAAATCCCATGGTAAAAAAAATAAGCTCATACTCACTAAATAAGTTTAATTTTAGCGTTATTAATAGGGAATTAACAACTAAAGAAAATGAGAGATATTCAAGTAGAATGTATTTAAAAAAAGGTGCTATTTGGGTTATTAATGATGACTTTAGAGTAAAACCTAAATTGGTTTTAGAGGTTCCTAAAAATGTAGAGATAAAAAATGGAAAAATAAAAACTCCAATAAATATGTCTATAGAAACAAATTATGGAGATTTTATTACAAAATATGAATTAAATATTTATAAAAGTGATGATTTTAACTTATTAAATCCAATTGGAACTAGAATAGGTGAAAAAATATATAATAATATGGATATTAAGTGGACTGGTGGAGATAATACATTTACATCAGGAGAAGAGATTAAATATGTGTTAAAAGTTTTTGATAAAAATGGAAATTTTGATAAAACTAAAATAGCTATATCAAATATTGTAAAAAAAGAACCAAAACTTGAAATAAATGAGAAAGATTATAATGAAGTTTCTCAAGAGATTAGAAATATACAGATTAATACTGGTGCTGTTAGATTTGTAGGAGCTGGATTAAGAGATGTAGATAAGATTTATATTGATAAAGAGGAGTACTCTATAGATTCTAATAACTTTGTACTTGGTAAATATATGTCTAGTGGAAATCATAATATTCCTATAAAAGTTATCTATGAAAATAAAAAAGAGGAGCAACAAACTTTAAATATAAATCTTCCTGAAACATATTACTTACAAACAGGAATTGCAGATATTTCCATGGGAAGAAATTATGTAAGTGGAAATACGCAAGTACTAGATGTGAAAAATCCTTTTGGACCTGAATATTATAATGGAAATATATATAACGAGGGAAGATTAGCATATTACAGTAGAGGAAAGTATAAAAATAAATTGAGATTAACAACATATTTTGATACTAAAACAGATAATATAAACAATTTATTTAATAATATGTTAAAAAGAGATAAAAGAAATATTTTTGAAAGATTAGATAATAATAAAAATGCATATTATCCAATATATGGTGATGATTCTTATGGATATAAAGGTATTGATACAGATGGAAAAATATTTTTAAATTTAGAATATAATAAATCCAATGTTTTATGGGGTAATTATAATACAGGATTTACAGATACTGAATTTATGCAATATAATAGAAGTTTATATGGACTAGATGGAAATTATAAAAGTAAAGAAGTTACTAAATTTGGGGATGATAAAATAAAAGTACAAGGATTTACATCACAGCCTGATACTCTTTATGCTCATGATGAATTTTTAGGAACAGGTGGTAGTTTATATTTCTTAAGAAATAGTGATATTTTAAGAAATACTGAAAAAGTTATGGTTAAAATTGTTAATAAAAAAACAATGTTAACAGAAAAAATAGTATACTTACAAGAGGGTAAAGATTATTCATTTGATGCTTTTCAAGGAAGAATTATTTTAAATAAACCTTTAAATGGAACTTATTTTAATGATAATAGTGATATAATACAAGATTCAACATCAGGAAATTCATATATATTCTTAGTTGTAGACTATGAATATATTCCAAATAAAAACATAGATGTAAGTAATAACAACTATGGATTTAATGGAAATATATGGATAAACAATCATATAGGTGTTGGAGGAAGATATGTAAGGGAAACTAAAGAAAATAAGAATTATTATTTAAAAGGTGGAATTCTTACTTTAAAAGGAACTGAAAACTCATATATTAAAGGAGAAATAAGTGAAACTTATGGAAGTCAAGGTAATAATAACTTTGTATCCTTTGATGGTGGATTGAATTTTAGAAAAATAAGTAGAGATTTAAGTTCTAAAACTGGAAAAGCTTATAATTATATGGGAGTTTTAAATCTATATGATATTAATCCAAAAGTATTTACTCAATATGGAAATGAAATAAAAGTATGGTATAAAAATAAAGATAGTAATTATTCCTTTGCTTCATATTTGGAAAATAAAGGCTTAATAAACAAAGGAATAGAAGTAGACTTAAAGAATACAGATAAGATAAAAACTAAATTAAAGTATGAAAAAACAGTGGAAAGTGAAGTTGAAAATAAAAATATATCAAAATTAGAAAGTTTAGAAGCGCAATTAAAATATATATTTAGAGAAAATATTTTAATGGGAGTAGCTTTTAAACAGGAGAAAGAGGAAAAAGATAGTGAAATAGGAACAGGAAAAATAGTTGGAGGTAAATTAGAGTATAAAATAGATGATAATACAAAAATATACACAGAAGCTCAAGGAACTATTTCAAGAAGTAAGAATTATGAAAAGAATAACATTTTAACATTAGGTGGAGAAAAAGATATTACTGAAAAATTATCAGTAAATGGAAAGACAAGTATAGGTAGTAGAGGAAATTATAATGAGATAGGAACAAGTTATGATATGACAGATAATTATAATGTATATTTTTCTTATACTCAAGATAAAGGAAAAAATGAGAATAAATTAACTGGTGGTCAAAGATTAAAATTAAATGATAAGTTTGATATTTATCAAGAAAATCAGTTTGTTACAGAGAATGGAAAAAGAGGAATATTAGAATCATATGGTCTTGATTATAATTTATCTAAGGATATAGATCTTGGAATGTCTCTTCAAAGAGGAAGAATAAAACTGCCAGATAATGGTGGAAATAGTAAAAGAAAAGGAGTTTCTTTCTATTCCAATGTAGATAAAGATAAATTAAGTTTAAGAAATAAAATAGAATATAGAGAAGAAAGTGGAAATGAAGGGATAAAGCAATTCCTAACAACAAATGATTTTCAATATAAATTAACTGAAGAGTATACTTTAGGAGGTAAATTTAATTATATATTTACTGATGAAGAAAAGTATAAAAATTCAGAGGATGTTGAGTCAAGTTTAGGGTTTGCATATAGGCCAATATATGATGAAAGATTAAATTTATTATGGAGATATACAGTATTATTAAATAATAATCCAAAAGAAAATAAAAATCTTAAAGCATATGTAGTGGAATCTGAAGGTATATATTCTATAACTCAAAGATTAGATTTAGGTTTAAAAGGAGCATATAGAAAAGAAGAAAATACTTTTGAAAGAGAATCAAAAGATAGTATTCAAATAAAAAATAATATTTATTTAATGGGTGTTAAAGCTAATTATAAGGTTATTAATAATTGGGATTTAACATTACAATATCATTGGTTGGTAGATGAGAGAGAAAAAGATATATCAAGTGGAGCAATAGTAGGACTGTATAAAAATTTAAATAGGAATTTCAAATTTGGAGGAGGATATAACTTTTCACAATTTAATGACAATTTAAATACAGCAGATTATAAGTCTCATGGATGGTTTATAAATATTATTGGTAGAATTTAAAAGTAAGCTAGTCAATTGACTAGCTTACTTTTTTTAAAGTTTTAGAAGTTTTAATTACAGAATTTTTATAAAAAATAATAAAAGATAGTAAAGATGTGAATATACCAAAAGCATACCCAAAATTAACAGGAAGTCTTAAACCTTCTGGAGCAATAATAATATATGTTGTAACAACAGCAGTCATAAATATAGCTGGAAGAGTAGCAATCCAGTGTAATTTATTGTTATTTGCTAAAAATACTGCACATGCCCAAAGAGTAATTGTAGCTAAAGTTTGATTAGCCCAGGCAAAATATCTCCAAATAATAGCAAAATCAATAAAACAAAGAGCAATACCAATTATAAAAAGAGGAATAGCAACAACAAATCTATTTTTTAGAGGTCCTTGTTTATAGTTAATAGAATCAGCAATAGTAAGACGAGCACTTCTAAAAGCTGTATCTCCTGAAGTTATAGGACAAGCAACAACTCCTAGTAAGGCTAAAGCTCCGCCAACTTTTCCAAGAATTGTATTAGAGATAGTGTTAACAACAACACCTGCAGCTCCAGCTCCAGCAAGACCCTCTGTTCCATCAAAAAAAGACATAGCAGCAGCAGCCCAAATAAGAGCAATAATACCTTCAGAAATCATTGCTCCATAAAATATTCTACGACCCTCTTTTTCATTTTTCATACAACGAGCAACAAGAGGTGATTGAGTGGCGTGAAATCCTGAAATTGCACCACATGCAATTGTAATAAATAAAAAAGGGAAAATAGAGGTATTTTTAGGATGAAGATTACTAAGAGTTAATTCAGGAATATGATAACCTTGAAAAATAAGCCCAGTTCCAATTCCTATAGCCATGATTAAAAGAGAGGCACCAAATAACGGATAAATCTTACCAATAACTTTATCAATTGGCAAAACAGTAGCTAAAAGATAATAAGCTATAATAATAGATATCCATATAAAAATATTAATATTTGTCATACTAGCTAAAATACCAGCAGGACCATTTATAAAAACAACACCTACTAAAATTAAAAGTATAACTGAAAAACCACGCATAATATTTTTAATTGTAGAACCTAAATATAAACCGATTATTTCTGACAAACTTGATCCATTGTGTCTAACAGAAAGCATTCCAGCTAAATAGTCATGAGTAGCACCAGCAAAAATACAGCCAAGTACAATCCATAAAAAAGCTACTGGTCCCCAAAGAGCACCAGCAATGGCTCCGAATATAGGTCCTAATCCAGCAATATTTAGAAGTTGAATTAAAAAAGATTTTTTCCAATCCATTTCAACAAAGTCAACACCATCAGCTAATTTTTTAGCAGGAGTTTCAATTGAAGAGTTTGCTCCAAAAACTCTTTCAACAAATGATCCGTAAATAAAGTATCCACCAACAAGTAAGATCGGAAGACGTCGTGTAGGGAAAGAGTGTACGTCC
>NZ_CAMQYW010000136.1 GCF_947039425.1 uncultured Cetobacterium sp.
TTTTGTACGCTTTTAACTTTTTTTGACCCCTTCAAAAGGCTTGTGTGTTGAGGGTTTATAGCACTTGTAAAAAATGCCGTAAATATTGTAAATACTATAAATATTACAAACAGAAAAAAAGTAGATTTTTTTTAATATTAATAAATTTAAATTCTTGCAAAAACTTTGTCGCTTATAGCGAACGAACTATATCATTTTTTTAGTTCTCAAGTCCTTGAAATAACTAATTCAAAAAAAATAGCCTAACGGCTGGTATAGGGAAAAAAATTTCTATGGGGGTTTGGGGTTCTCCCCGTTTCTCTTTTTTGCTTCGCAAAGTAGAGAAACGGGGAGACGCGCATTGTTAATATTCTTAAATCCTCTAATATTCCAAAAAAAAATACCAATCTGGGGAGATTGATATTTTTTATAAAATAATACGATTTAGGGAAACTATAATCAGGTTACAAAATAATACAATCAAATAATCTAGTCTGCAACAAAAATTTACAAAATATTATCAGATCTAAAAATATAGGCCTGCTCTATTTTATTTAAAATACAGTTTCTATAGTTATCTTTCTCTTAAAAATTACTCTCAACATGTTAGTTTACTTAATTTTTCTAAGTAAAAATAAAGAAACGAGGAGACGTGTATAAAATATTTTAGAACATCCCTCAATTAGCATAAACTAAAATCTAATTATATTTTTGAAAAAAAGAAAGCCTAGAAAAAAATCTAGGCTTTCTTAAAAGACTTTAAGAAGTCAAAACGAAGTAAATTGATTATAATCAAAAATTAATCAAATTGCAACTAATCTATAATTTTATATTTTGTAGAATTCATTCTATCAAATCCAATCCTGACAGATTTCAAATTAGGAACTTCATTTTCTTTTAAATACATTTCATAAAGATACTCATAATCGTCTTTTGATATTTCAACTAAAACCTTCTGAAAGGCGTTTAAATCCATTTTAAACGTATTCGAACATTCCAAGGCGTCTCTTTTAACGTTTTTTTCTTCGAGATGTTTTAAAGGTATTTTATCGTGTTTAGTATCATCTATTTTTGAAATCAACATCTTTTGAAAGTTCATAATTTTTGAATTATATTTGTAAAGTTAAGAAAATTAGATTTATTAAGACTCTTAATAAATTATTGAAATTTATTGAAAACTTTTTAACAAATTTTTCAATAGGCATCGCGTCGGTTTTTTTGTCCCTTGGCACCAAATTTGTATGTGTAAATCTAAAAAAATTAACAACTTGAAGTGGAAGAATGATTATTCTTCTCGATTTTTTTGAAGAAATTATATAAATAAAAAAAAGCTTGTTGATAAGGCTATCCTTGTCAACAAGCTAAGATTATAAAACGCAGTCTTTTCGTTATTAAATATTAAACTTATATCCAATAGATAGAGTTACTCTTGAATAATCTAATTTAGATTTAGTTGAAGATGTTCGAGCATCAATTTCATTTTCGATAGATGCTTTAGCGAAATTAGTTTGATACATTAAGTCAACTAAATAATCGTTATATTCAAATCCAGCACCTACTCCAGCATATAAACCATCATCAACTTTTGTTTTTAATGATAATTTTGTATTTTGTCCGTTTTGAACAGATGATGCAGTCGTATTTTTTTCGTTGATATTAAAAGAGTACCCTAAATTAGCTTTTAAATAAGGTTTTACAGCACTATCAGTACCAATATTATATTTTCCTGTTACATAAAGAGGAATAGAGTCATATTTTCCAATTTTGATTGTACTAGATTCATTATTAGTTGAATTTACTTCTGTCGAAGCTTTATTTTTTGAATGGCTTTGGTAAGCGATACCTAGACCTAATTCAAGATTATCTGATATATTTCTTGTTCCTTCGATTGCAGCTTCATAACCTAATCCTTTTGTTTTTCCATTAGAATATTTAGTGCCTTCTTCTGAATATTTAGAATATTTAGAATACACATCTCCTCCAACTCTAAAATAAATATGGTTCATTGAAGTAGTGTTAATAGCTTGCTCAGTGATTATAGGTGCTGTTTCTACTGGGATAGCTTCTATAATAGGCTCAGAAGCTTCCATAATTTCAACAGATTGTGGTTGAACAATAGCTTCTTTGTCTCTTGCAAATGATATTGAACTTAAACTTAAAACGAATGATAACAACATTAATTTTTTCATAAATAACCCCTCCATAAAATTTTGATATTTATTACGTGAATAATATAACATAAATAAAAAAAGACTACAACAAAGCAGAAATTTTTTGTTAATGTTTTGAAAGTATGAAAAGCTTAGAGTATCTATATTTTCTGCTATTGATATTTATTTTTTATATAATCTCAATTTATATGTTATATTTGTACAAGGAGTTGAAAAATACCGCAAATATTACAAACGGAGAAAAAAAGAAATTATACTTGTAACTGTCACAAAAATATTAGAAATTTATATTCTGAAAAATCATTTTGTTAAAATTTATAAATCAGAAATAAATGTATAATTATTTTTATTATAAATAGGAGAAAATCGATGAAAAAATATTGTATTGTATTTAAATATTCTAAAGATGGAAATTCTTGGGTTTTAACAAAAACCCAAATTATGGCTGACACTTCAAAAAAAGCAATAAAAAAGTTAATATCTAATTATTGTTTTGTTAAAGAAATAAAACTCGTGGAAGAAAATGAATGATTAGTATAATAACTCACGAATAGGCTACATCTTATTTTAGCTTTTCAAAAAAGAAATAAACAGCTTGAAATGGAGAATGATATTTTTAAGCAAGCGACGCTGATCTATAGGACAAAGGTAAGTTTGATTAATGCAAATGCTCATCAATAAAATATTTATCAATTGTATATAATTTTTTTATTTATAACTCTTGATTTTTGTTGTTTGTTCAAGGGTTGAGACTCTTAAATATTGTATGATTGCCATTTGCCTCCATAAATATATTTTATATGATTTATTTTTTTCTTGTAGTTTAATTTGTTTCAGTATATACTCTAAGTCCTGTGAATAAAAATGCTATATTAAAAAAAGAGTTAAGAACTTTCACCAAAGTTTTTAGCTCTTTTTATTTTCTATTTGCAATTTAATTTGTTTTAGTTTATATTAGGAGCACTCTAAAATATTTGTTAGAGAATAATTTTTTTCTCTATTTTGTATTATTCACAAATTTTATATTATTAGAAAAATGCCTGTTGTTAAATGTCAACAGGCATTTTCTTATTTCCTACAGATAAGATAAAGTGAACTACACCCCACTTAGAACTAAAAGTTCTTGAAGTGGGGGCTTCGTGGGAAGTATTTAACTAATGTCAAATATATTTGTCACGCTCTACGGGGAGTTCCTACCCTGGAAAATTTTATTTTAATAGGTTAGGAGTGTTCTTCCTAGTTCTCTAATATTTATACTTGCATTTATGTCTCTATCGAGTTCTATTCCACAAGTTTCACATTTGTAAGTTCTTTCAGATAACTTTAATTCAGATTTTATTGAACCACAATGTGAGCAAGTATTAACGCATTATACTTATTCAAAAGTTCATGTGACAGTTTATGTAGAAAATCTTTTCTACTGTTTTTAATAATTTGGTGAAGTTTAGCAACTTTAAGTTTTGCTTTGTACCAATTTTGTGAGAGCTTAACTTTTCTAGATAGTTCTCTTTGAAGTTTCGCCAGTTTATCTTGATATTTTCTAAAGAATTTAGGATAATCAGCTCTTTGGTTATCAGATCTAAAAATACAGGCTTGCTCTATTTTAAATTAGTCAGATACTTTCCATGAAGCCATCACTTCAAGAACGGAACGTTCTAAGTGGGGTGTAGTTGTAGTTCACGGTTTTTTATAAATTGAATCAACACATTAAAATATAACATAAAGGAGAAACAATGAAAAAATTTATACTAGGAGTTTTGTTATTTTTTTCTTTAGTAGGATGTAATGATAATGAAAAATATATATCATCGAAGAATATTGTAGAAAAAAAGCAAATTATTTATAAAATAGGGGATAAAACTCCTTATACAGGGGTTGTTAAATATTTTTATAAAAATGGGAATGTACAAGGTGAAGAAAATTATAAAGATGGTGTTTTAGATGGAACTAGCTTAATTTATTATGAGAATGGATCATTGGACAGTGAATCAAATTTTAAAAATGGAAAAGCTAATGGAATTTTAAAAACTTTTTATAAAAATGGGAATGTAGAATTAGAACAGAATTATAAAAATGGTGAATTATATAAGGTTTCTAAGCTATATTTTGAAAATGGGAACTTGAGATTCGAACAAAACTTTAAAAATGAAAAACTTGATGGAGTATCAAGAATATTTGATATGAATGGAAATATAAAAGATGAAGAAATTTATATAGACGGGATATTACAAAACTAAAATTAATGTATAGGAGTTTTAATGAAAAGATTATTCTTAAGCTTGTATTTATTAAGTATTTTAATTGGGTGTAATAAAAAATATATTTCATATAATGATATTGAAATTAAAAATTTTAAATTTTATAAAAAATGCGAAGGAATTCCTTATACGGGCGAAGTTAAAATATTTTATAAAAATTCAAGAAAACTGACAGAGGAATTTAATGTAAAAGATGGTGAAATTAAAGGAGTGGCAAAAGGTTATTATTATAATGGTCAGGTAGCATATGAACAAAATTATAAAAATGGAAAACGCGAAGGAATTCAAAAAATATATAATGAAAAAGGGGAACTAACAAATAAAAAATTATATATTAATGGAATTTTAAAAAATTAATAGAACATCCCCAAATTAGCATAAACTAAATTTAATTATATTTTTGAAAAAAAAGAAAACCTAGATTTTTTCTAGGTTTTCTTAGAAGACTTTAAGAAGTCAAAACGAAGTAAATTGATTATAATCAAAAATTAATCAAATTGCAACTAATCTATAATTTTATATTT
>NZ_CAMQYW010000137.1 GCF_947039425.1 uncultured Cetobacterium sp.
AATGTATTAATGAGATAAAATATGGAAAAATTAATTGAAATAAAGGGATTAAATAAAAGTTATGGTAAAGTAAAAGCTCTTAGTGATATAGATTTAACCTTATATAAAGGAGAGATTCATGGTCTTGTAGGAACAAATGGCTCTGGAAAAAGTACTCTTCTTAATATATTATTTGGAAATCCAATAATAAAAGAAAGTGGAGGATATAGAGGAGATATTTATTTGAGAGGAGAGAAAATTGAGCCTTTCAAAAATTCTTATAAATCAGAATTTGGTATGATACATCAAGAATTTATTCTAATTCCAGAGATGTCTATATGGGAAAATATAAATTTAGGAGATGAGATTGTTAATAAAAAACTAAAAAAACTCTTTGGAAGAGAATTTTCACTAATATCTTTAGAGGAAAATAAAATAGAAATATCTAAACTTCTTAAAACTTTAGGAGTAGAAATAGATGTAAATACAAGGGTGGAAAATTTATCTACAAGTATAAAGCAATTTATAGAGATAGCACGTGAAATTAAAAAATCTAATTTAAAGATACTTTTTCTTGATGAGCCAACAGCTGCCCTCAATAAAACAGATTCAGAAATTCTTATGAAAATTCTTAAAGAGCTCGCTAAGGGAGGATTAACTATAGTTTTTATCTCTCATAGATTAGATGAAGTGGCTAATTTATGTGACAGACTCACTATTATAAGAGATGGTCAGATAATATCTAAATATGAAAAATCTCAATTTAATATAAAAATTATGGAAAGAGATATGACAGGACATGAAATAAATCAATCTCTAATAAAAAAAAGATATCTTAAAGGAAATAAAATTTTAGAATTTTGTAATTTTGGGGTATCTATGCCTGGAGATGAAAGTAAGAATATTAATTTAGATATTTTAGAGGGAGAAATAGTTGGAGTAACTAGTCTTTCTGGTCATGGAAAGCTTTCTATAGGATATGGAATAGGTGGGCTTATGCCTGTAAGTGGAGAGATAAAGTATTGTGGAGAGCTTTTAAATCCAAATAATATCTCTAAAAATATGAAAGATGGTATAGTGGTTCTTACAGAAGATAGAAAAAGATTGAATTTATTGATGAATCAATCTGTTATGGATAATATAGCTTTTAGTAATACAACAATAAAAAAGAGATTTTTAAAAGGTGGTTTAGCTGGTGCTTTAGGATTTTGGAATCATAAAGCAATTAATAAATTTGTTGAGGAATGTGTTGATTCATATGACATAAAATTATCTTCTGTTGAACAGAAGGTGGGAGAGTTAAGTGGAGGTAATCAGCAAAAAGTTTGTATAGCTAGAGCTGTATCTTTAAATCCAAAACTACTTTTTATAGGAGAGCCAACAAGGGGAATAGATGTTGATGCAAAAGAAAAGGTATTAAATATGTTAGTTAAAATTAACAGAAAAAAAAATACAACTATTTTAGTAGCTTCTAGTGAGATAGATGAGTTAGAAAGAATATGTGATAGAATTATTGTATTATACAATGGTGAGATTTCACAAATTATTAATTCTAAGTTAGATATAAAGTTGCAAGAAGGAGAGATAAAATATGCATAAAAGAATCTCTCAAATTATAATTTTTATATTTCTTATTGTTCTTGTAATTATAGCTTATTTTCTTAATATGGATATTAAAAGATTTTTTAATGAATCTATTTCAAAATTTCTTATGAATGGACTTTTAGTAATATCTTTAATTCCTATGATTAATGCTGGAATAGGAATTAATTTTGGACTTCCTGTAGGAATTATAAGTGGTCTTATAGGAATGTGTGTTAGTATTAATATGAAATTTACTGGAGTATGGGGTTTTATTGTAGCTCTTTTCTTTACTACTATAATAGGATGGATATTAGGAGAAATTTATGGACGAATATTAAATTATTCCAAGGGAAGAGAGGAGATTACAGGAACTTTTATTGGATTTTCCTTTGTTTTTCTTATGAATTTTTTCTGGACTTTAATTCCTTTTAAAAACAGAGGTATGTTATATCCTATTGGAGGAAAAGGACTTAGACCTAAAATAAGCTTAAATAATTATTTTGATAGTATTTTAGATAACTTTCTTCTTGAAAATATAGGTGGATATAAGATTCCAATTGGAAGTATTCTATTTTATACACTAATATGTGTATTTATTTATTTGTTTTTTAAAACAAGTAAAGGAAAGACAATGCTAGCTGTGGGAGAAAATGAAAAATTTTGCAAAGGAGCTGGAATAGATATTAAAGGAGTAAAAATAGAAGCCGTTATTATTTCTACAATTATTGCAGGATATGGAATTTGTGTATATAGTCAATCATATGGTTTTGTAGAGCTTTATAATGCACCTATGATGATGGCTTTTCCTGCTGCTTCTGCAATTCTCATAGGAGGAGCTAACAGTAAGAGAGTTTATATATTAGAAGCTATAATAGGAACTTATCTTTTTCATACTATATACCTTTTATCATCTCCTATTGCAAATGAAATTCTTCTTCCTGAAGTTTCAGAAATATTTAGAATGATAGTAAGTAATTCTATCATTTTATATGCATTACTAAAAACAAGGAGAGTAAAAAATGAGAGTTAGTACTGATCTTTTAAAAAATAATTATGTTCCTGTAGGCTTTTTAATTTTATCTGTTGTAGGCCTATATTTTTCTGGATTAAGTACTTCTTTTGTTATAAATCAATTAATAACTAGATTCATTAGAAATGGGATACTTGTATTAGCTTTAATAATTCCAATAAGAGCAGGAATGGGATTAAATTTTGCCATTACAATGGGAGCTCTATGTACTCAAGCAGCAATAGTTATTGCATTAAATTGGTCTATAGAAGGAGTAGTTGGTATTGTTACTATATTAATTCTTAGTATTAGTTTTTCTATTATAATAGGTTATTTTATAGGATTAGCCCTTAATAGAGCTAGGGGTAAAGAGATGATAACATCTATAATAATAGGATTTTTAGGTAATAGCATTTTTCAAATGATATTTATGACAGGGTTTGGAAGTGTAATTCCAATAAAAAATAAAGCTATAGGACTTAGCAGAGGAATTGGAATAAGGGATATGGTAGATTTAGGAAGTTATAAAATAATAGATTATCAACTATATATGATTACTATAGTTATATTATTTGGGGCAGGAATACATTATATTTTAAATACACCCTTTGGTCAACAAGTGAAAGCTGTAGGTGGAGATTATAAAAATTCATTTTTATTAGGAATAAATGGAGAAAAAGTTAGAATTAAAGCTGTTATTATTTCTACAGTTTTAGCTTCTATAGGGCAGTTTATTTATTTACAAAATATAGGAGTAGCAAATGTATATACTGCTCAAAGTAATTCAGATATATTTTCAAGTGCTGCAATATTAGCAGGAGGAGCTAGTATAAAAAAAGCTAGTGTTAAGAATGCTTTTTTAGGGATATTTTTATTTCATGCTCTTTTTATTGTATCTCCTCAAGCTGGACAAAATATTTTTAATAATGCAGCTTTAGGTGAATATTTTAGAAGTTTTATAGCTTATGGAACTATTGCTCTTGCAATAATTATTAATTTAAAAAAAACTCAAAAAGAACTTGGGAAATAATTCTAAGTTCTTTTTTTATAATTAAGTACAAAAATACTATTTTTTTATATCAAGATAGTGTATAATACCTTCTAATATTCACAATAATTTTTAAGAAAGCATTAAATGGAGGGGAATTATGAAAAAAATAATTGCAACAATAACAATGGAAGATTTACAAAAGTTTGAACTTGAACTTTATCCAGAATATGCACCAAATACAGTTTATAATTTTGCTGATTTAGCAAATTCAGGATTCTATGATGGGCTACCTTTTCAACGTATAAAAAAGGATTGGGTACTTCAAGGAGGTTCAACTGATGGAACTTGTACAAGTGATTCGGAATTTTCTATAAAAGGGGAATTTTTAGTAAATGGAGTGGAAAATCTAATAAAACATGTCAAAGGAACTATTTCAATGGCAAGATATGATCACTGTGATAGTCAAGCTGTTCAATTTTTTATAGTACATAAAGATATAGCAAGTGAGTTAGATGGGAAATATTCAGCTTTTGGGAAATTAATAAGTGGATATACTCTTTTAGAGGAACTTGCAAATGTTCCGACAGATGAAAGACCTGGAAAGTTTAATGCACCTTTTACTCCAGTTATTATAAAATCAATTAGAGTAGAAGATGAGGGGAATATATTAAAAAAACCAGAGAGAATTGTTCCAGCAGTTAGTAAAGAATACACAGGGAATGCTTCTTAGAAAATAGAGAAAAGGGGAATATATTTATGTCAGGAGTAATTGCAATAACAATTTTAATAACAATTTTTGCTTTATCAGAGTTTATAGCTTTAAAAACAAAGGCGACACTGTCAACAGTTTTAGTTTTATCAACACTTTTATTGCTTGGTTTTTGGGGAGGACTACCTACTGAGATTTTTGAAAAATCTGGTGTAGTAGTAGTTGGTGGTAATTTAATAGGGGTTTTAATAACTGGAATGGGAAATCTTCTTGATTTTTCAGAGTTAAAAAGACAGTGGAAAACAGTTATAATTTCAATTTTAACTGTAACAATATCAACTATAGGAGTGTTCTTCATAGGGAAATTAATAATTGGTAGAGATCTTGCTTTAGCTGGAGCTCCAATTTTTGCAGGAAGTAGTACAGCTTCAATAATTATGAATGCTAAGTTAACAGAGGCTGGGAAAGAACATTTAGCTCTTTTTGTTATAATGATGTTAGTTTTTCAAAACTTTGTTGGAATACCTGTGGCATCTCAACTTCTTAAAAGAGCAGGAAAAGGATTTCTATTAAATAAAGAGGAACATATTTTATATGAAGATACACAAGAAAAAGAGAGCACTGTAAAGAAAAGAAAA
>NZ_CAMQYW010000138.1 GCF_947039425.1 uncultured Cetobacterium sp.
TAAAATAATTATAGTTTTTTAATTTCGTGTTTATATCTTTATATTTAAATAAAATTTTTAAATTTCAGATTGGTCTAAATAAAAAGAAAAACGAATACCATTATCTGTGATAGTAACATTATATCTATTATTATGAAGTTTTATAATCTCTGAAGAAATAAATAAGCCTAATCCTCTACCCAATTCTGCTTTTGTTGAATAATATTTTTTCCAGATGTTATTTTTTTCATCTTCACTTAATTTACTTCCATTATTTTCAATAGAAAACTCAATTTTATTGTTTATTGGTACAAGTTTAATTATTATATCTGAAGATGTATGTTCTATCGCATTTGTTAAAAAATTAATAATTACTTGTTTTATTTTTTCTTTATCTGCGTAAACAGATATTGAAGATGCTTCAAATTGTAAATTTATATTTATTAATTCTTTTTCATATATTTTTAAAATAAGTTCAATTAATTCAGTTAAGTTAAAATTATTTTTCTTTAAAGAAATATTTTGAGTTATATTTTTTTTATTTATTAGTTCATCAGCTAAACGTAATAATCTTTTTCCTTCATCATGGACAATTTGAATGTTTTCAGATTTATTTTTAGCTAAAAATAAATCTGTAAATCCTATTATAGCTGATAGTGGTGTTTTAATCTCATGCATAAATAATTTCAACTCTTCTTCAAATTCGATTTTAGCTTTAATATTATCCTGATTTTCTTTTTTATAGAGATAAATAATATTTTCTAATTTATTTAACATTATATTTATATTGTTATATAAGAATCCAATTTCATCTCTTTTTTTATAAGTTAAGTCAAGTTTAAAATTTAAATTCCCAATTTTATTTGTGTTTTTAGCTAAATTAATAATAGGATCTATTATTAATTTTTCTAAAATCAAACCTAAGATAATTATAATTAAAACAAGAAAAATAATTTTCAAGATAAAATATAATTTTAACATTGGAAAAATTTCATTAATTGGTTTAAATTTATAATAAATTATTATTCTGAATCTATCTATTTTTTTACTAATTATATAAAAACTTGTTTTATCATAAGATTCATAAATTTTACTTTGATTTTTAAATAAATTTATATAAGGATATATTTCCAGTATTTCATTTGTTTTTTTATTTGTTTTTATAGGTAAAGAATAAATTTTCCCAGATAAAGTAACTAATTTATTTTTTTTTATATTAATATCAAAATCTATAATTTTATCATTTTTTCTAATTATTTCATAAGCCATAAAGTAGTTATTAAAAATATTGATAGTTTTCAACTTTAATTTATCATTTTTTTTTAAAATAAATTTATTTTTTAAATATAATTGACTAAGATATGGACTTAATATTATTATATTTTTTGTTTTTTTATCTTTTAGTATAAAATAATTAAAAGAACTTAATGATATAAATTTGTTATCATTATTTAAAATTGTTACATTTGCATTTTTAGAGGTTTTATATTCTTTTAATTTATTTAAATCGATTTGATTATTTTCAATAAAATCAATTTTTTCTAGTGAATTTATTTTAGTAAATCTAAAATATTTTTCAAAATAAAGTGATCCTAAATAAAAATCTAAAAATAAAGTTAGAAAAAACACACTTGAGAGAATGATTATTAATTTATATTTTAATTTCATTAAAATTTCACCTTTCTATTTTTCAAATTTATATCCAATAGATTTGATTGTCTTAATTAATCCTCCATAATCACCTAATTGTTCTCTCAATTTAGAAATATGTTTATCAACAGCTCTATCTTCTCCATAATAGTCATAACCCCAAACAGAATTTAATATTTGATCTCTTGTTTTTACAACATTTACAGAGTTAGCTAAATAAAATAAAATTTCTCTTTCTTTTATAGGAAGATGTATTTCTTCGTCTTCAATAACAACTTTTTTACTTTTAAAATGTAATTCTAATGATTTATATTTTTCAATTTTCTCTTTTTTTCTAAGGTACCTTTCGATAATAGAAATTAAAATATTTGGAGAAAATGGTTTTGTAATATATCCATCAGCTCCTAAATTATATGCTGATATTTGTGTTTTTTCATCTGACAATGCAGATAAAAAAATAATCGGAATATTAGAAAAATCACGAATTATGTTAATTAATTCTAAACCATCCATTTTTGGCATCATTATATCTAAAATAATTAAATCGTAGATATTATTTTTTAATAAGCTTAAGGCCTCTTCTCCATTTTCAGCTTCTTCTATTTCTATATTTTTTTCAATTAAAATTTCTTTTATTAATTTTCTTATAATTATGGAATCTTCAACTAGTAAAATCATAATAACCTCCTGGTAATTTTATCTTGATTATATTGTATTTTTTAAAAAAATGATATTATTTTTAGTTACTTTTTATAAAAAAAGGAAATAAACACGAAATGAATAGCATAATATGTTTATATAACTTTATAAAAGGAGAGTAACTATGTTAGAAGAATTAATTAAAATTGAACAAAATCTTAATGTTGATGATTTATATAGTGCTAAAATCCAAATAATATCTTTGCAAAATAAACTTAAACTATTATGGTTATTAACGAGCGAGATAGATACACCTGACAATAAATCAAAATACAAAACTAAAGAAAATTTAGAAGATGATATTTTATTTTTAAAAAATTCACTATATAATCTTAAAAACTTTTCTAATTATGATTTTATAGACTTTAATTTTCAATTATTAAATGAATTATATATAAGAATAAAGAATGATCAAATAGCTTAAATATATCACTTATTTAACAAAATATAGTTTATAATATTAATTTCGTGTTTATATCTTTAATTTTATTTATATTTTAAAGATATAAACACGAAACAAATAAATTATAATCATTTTACTATTAAAGAATTGAATAAAAAAATTATAAAGGGAGAAAAAAATGAAAAAAATATTATTAAAAACAATTGTAATGGGGATTTTATGTGTATCATTTTTAGCATGTGGAAATGAGGATTCTTCAGATTTTAAACCTAATAAGCAAATTGAACAAAATGAGGATTCTTCTCTTTCTGAAAAACATGAAGATTCTTTAAATATCCCCCAAAAAGATGAAATTAATTCTGAATCAAATATGAAAGAAGAGTCTCCTTTAGTTGAATAATTATAAAAAATATTTAAAATATAGAATATTAAACATATTATTCAAGTGCTAAAACGTAATAAAAAGTGATGATAAAAGGCTTTCACTTCAGTGAAAGCCTTTATCATGTTTAAAAATTTTTATTTGTTAACATATCTTATAGTCTGATACTTTACAAGTAAAAATCTTTATGTTAGGATCATATTAAAACAAAAAAAATTAGAAATATAATAATAGGAGTTCTTTTATATGAGAAAGAGAATAGATATAGATAAAATGATTGCCAATACAATAACAGAAGTTTTAGAAATGGAATTATCTAATAATAGAAAAGAAAATTATAAAAAAGAATTAAAAAAATCAATTTTTTATGAAGATGAAAAATATCAGATGATCTATATTCAATATTTAGAGCATCAAGCAAAAGAAGAAAGTGAAAAATTTAAGCAGAAACAAATAAAAAAAGTAGAAGATAAACTATACTGCTCTTAGCATTAATCCTCATATTACTATATTAAAAATTAATATTGTTAAGTTTCCTTTTAGAGCCTTTAAAGTAAATAATAAAAAATAAGATAATAGTTCTTTTAAACTTTTATTTTGATTTTCTTATTATAAGTATATTTAACAAATATCAGTATTCATTACAATATTTCAATAAAAAAATTAGTACATGTAAAATAAATGTAATTTACTATAACCTAAATTAGGAGGATTAAAAATGAAAAGATTTTTAATATTTATATTTTTTGGATTTTGTTTATTTTTTATATCAAAAAAATATATACATGAAAAAAACCATAACGAAAAAATTTATATTGGTATTTATACTGATGGATTTGAAAATGAAACATTTAAAGATGATGAAACAGGACAAATATATTGGTTACATGGAAATATTCTACCATTGATTGAAAGTATAGAGAGAGAAAGAAAAGGAGATAAAAATAGAGCGATCTTAACAGCAGAAGTAAAATTAAAAGGTATTGATGAAGGAAAATCACATCATGAGTTATCTGAAAGTGGTGACAGGGATTTAACAGTTACTGAAATAATTGATATTATTTCTCAATAAGAAGAGAGAATAAATCATTTTGTATAAATAAAGGAGCTTTCCTAGAGGTACTATGTATCTAGGAGGTTTTTTTATGGCAAGAATAAATTGATTTATAAATTCTTAATAGATTTTCAACCTAAATAATGATAGAGATTTACAAAATATTTTAAATAATCTAATAGCTGAAATTGAAGAAGATTAGGATATTCTTTGGTGTATCTCCGACTTTGATTTCTAAAATTATAAATAAAATACTCTTTTTAACTCAAGAATAGCAAAAGAAAACTCTTAGAGCATATCATCATTACAATAATCAGAGATATCAATAGAATCTAAAAAAAGATGACTCCAGCAATACAGAAATCATCTTTTAACAATATCTTAACCATACTTTTTTATAAAACAAGAAATAAAGGAACTTTACAAAATTTGAATTAAATCTTTTATTAAGAACCTTTGAACTCATAGATAGATTATCTATTTCAAAGAGATTAAGAGAAATATCACTTAGTATATCTTTGTTTATGTTATTTGGAGAAAGTATTACCATTTTCAATAGTTGCACAGGGCTCAATTTTCATATTCTTTTACAGAGTCCAACTTCTGTAGCAATAGAATTAATTTCCTCTTTATTAAGTAAAACATTTAGATTTCATAAAAAAGTGTTGTAAAAAAACGGGAAGGGCAGTATCAATTGATACTACCCCTTTTTAAAAAAATGGTGGTGCTTTATATGTTTAA
>NZ_CAMQYW010000139.1 GCF_947039425.1 uncultured Cetobacterium sp.
GGAGAAGAGATAGTAAATAAAGTTATTATAAGAGATGTTGAAAAAAACTTAGATGTATTGCCAACAAAGAATATGGCTCACAATGTAACAGAACTTTTCCTTGGGGATAAGATGAAAAATATGCTAGAGGAACTGAGAGATAAATATAATACTATAGTAATAGATACTCCTCCTTTAATTGTGGCAAGTGACGCTGCTATTTTATCTAAACATTGTGATGGAGTTGTATATGTTGTGGCATATGACCAAGTATCTAAAAGAGAACTTGAGTTTGGAAAGACAATGCTTGAAAATGCCAAAGCTAATATTTATGGTTTTGTTGTAAATAAGGTGGATAAAAATGGTCTTTCTTATGGAAACTATGGGTATTACAATAATAACTACTCATATTATAAGGATTATTATACAGAGGAAAAAGAACACTCTAGAGTGTATAGACCGAAAAAAGGTATAAAGGGATTTATTGAAAGACTAAAAAGAGATTATAAAAGACAGTTAAGTGGAGATCAAAAAGGTAAAAAATGGTAGATATTCATTGTCATGTACTCTTTGGAGTAGATGATGGGTGTAAAAGTATAGAAAGTTCAATCTCTCTTTTAAAGGAGGGATATGAACTAGGGTTTAGAGATTTTATTTTAACAAGTCACTATATATATGGAAAGTATGAAAACTTAAATTATGAGAAAAAATTTTTAGAGCTTGAAAAGGAGATAAAAAATAATAATTTAAAAATTAATATATATAGAGGAAATGAGATATATTTAGATGAAAATATAGATTTAGTTTTGAAAAATAAGAGTTTTAATACCTTAAATGGAAGTAGATATGTTTTAGTTGAATTTGCACCATACACTCTTCCAAGAGTGGGAGAAGTTATGTTAAAAAAGATAATTGAAAATGGATATATACCAATTCTTGCTCATGTGGAAAGATATGAAGAGATGAAAGTAAAGGATTTATTAAGATATAAAGAGTTAGGAGTTAAACTTCAAATAAATATTAGTAGTGTTTCTAGTCTAAAAAAATCTCTTTTAAAATTGCTGTATAGTGGAAGAGTGGAGTTTTTAGGAAGTGATGCTCATGGATATGGAAATAGGAACTATAAGCTTAAAAGTTATATTGAACTTTTAGATGGAGTTATAAATAATGAAAATGGACTTATAGTTTTAAATAATAAAGAGTTTTTAAATGAGGAGGGATTAAAAGATGAGAAAGAAGTTTCTAATGGGGGCTTTTTTAGGAGTATCTTTAGGAGTGTATTCCCAGGGGATAGGGATAGAGGAGATATTAAATAGAGTTGAAAAGGGAAATACTGGAGTACTTGTACAAGACTTAGAAGTTAAAATAAAAGAAAAAAATGAAAAAAAAGCATTTAGAAATCTTATTTTACCTCCAATAGAGATATCAAGTGAAAATGATTGGGAAATTGCTAAAAAAGAGGGACTTGGATTTGAAGAGGTAGAAGCATATATTCCAATATTTCAAGGTGGAAAAATTTTAAATTCATATAAGAGGTCTAAAACAGATTTACAACTATCAAGGGTTAATAAAAATGTAATTCTTTATAAAGAGCAAGAGTCAAGTATAGGAGAGTATTTTGAATATTTAAACTATAAAAAGCAAAAAGATATTACAATGGGAACAATAAAGGCTCTTGAAAAACAAAAATCAAGACTTGCAGGACTATACAGAGAGGGGAAAATGATTCCTAAATCTGAAGTTTTAAAAGTTGAGGCAAATATAGAAAATAATAAAGCTATAAATATGGAGAATATTCAAAAAGAAAGGTCTTCTAAAGAAAATCTTATGCAACTTTTAGGATACTCTTTAGATGAAAATATAGATCTTAATGATTTTGATTCTGTGAAATATTTAAAAAGCATTGAAAATACAGAGAAAAAAGAGAGACCTCAAGATACATCTCTTGGAAAAGTAGAGGAGTATAAGGTAGATTTAGCTGAGTATGATGTGAAAATTGCAAAGGGAGATCTATATCCTACTCTATATATAAAACCATCTCATGAGTTTAGAAGAGAAAATACGACAACAAAATCATATGATAATGTAAATGAGGGAAGAGTGGAAGTTGGATTTAGATATATATTTTCTTGGGGAGCTACTCTTGATAATATATCACAAAAAGAGTATCAACTTGATCAATCAAAATTAAAATATACTAATAATATTAAGGGGATAGACCTCAGTATGAGAAATAAATTAAGAGAGATAGAATCATTAAAGGGACAAAGTGTAGCTCAAAAGAAAAGGGTAGATCTTTTAGATGAAAACTTAAAGATAGATACCTTAAGATATGCCAATGAGCTTGTAACAACTTTTGACTATTTAAACTCTGTTAATCAAACAAGAACAGCTCAAGAGGATTACTATGAACTACAAAGAAAACTAGTTCTTTCAGTTGTTGAGTATAACAATCTATATAAATAGGGGAGAATGAATGAATAAAAAAATAATAATTGGAATTATTGCCCTTGTTTTAGTGGGAGGAGCAGTTTTTAAAAAGAAAGATATCTTTTTAGGAAAAGAAGTAAAGGTTGAAAGACTAGAAAAAAATAGTTTAAGTAGTTCAGCATTATACGGAGGAGTTGTAGCTCCAAGTGAAATAGTACCAGTGTATATTGAGGCGCCAGCATTAATTGAGAGTATAGAAGCAAGAGTTGGGCAAGAGGTTAATCCTGGAGATAAACTTATGACTTTTAGTTCTAAAAGTGTAATTGAAAATAGTAAAGATCTTAAGATAAATGAACTTGATATAAAAAATGTTGAACTTCAAGTGGCAGATTTAGAAGGCGGTTCTTTAAAACTAGAACTTGATAATAGAAAACTTGAAATGAAAAATATTAAAGAAAAGGTTCGTGGAGATGAAAGAAGGATACCTGTAATTACATCAGAAGCTAGAACTTTAAGAGAGAAAGCAAATGCTTATGAGAAACTTTTAGCTCAAGATGGAGTATCTAGTACAGAGGCAGAGAGAGCAAAAACAGAGGCAGATAAGAAAAGTGTAGAGCTAGAAGACTTAAAAACAGCACTTGATTTAAATAGACAGAAATATGAGCTTATGGCTGTAAGTTATGAAAGCTTAACTAGAGAGCTTGAAATTAGTGAGGCTAAGTTAAAGGCTCAACTGGAAAAATTAAAACTAAATAATGATATTCTTGTAAGACGTGAAAGTCAATTAAAGCAACCTCTTCTTGCACCTATTAAAGGGGTTATAACAAAGATAGACGTTCAAGAGGGAAGTAATGTGTTTAGTGGAGAGAGATTACTTGCTATATCGCCAAGTGGTGAAAATATAGTGAAAGTTGAAGTTCCAATGTATCAGGCTGGAAGTATTGAACTGAACCAAAGAGCTAAAGTTGTATCAAATGGTTATGAAGGGGAAGTTGAGTATGATGGTTATGTTTCAAGAGTATCTAGTGTTGCTAGAGAAAGCATTCTTGGAAATAGAAATGAAAAGGTTATTGAAGTTGAAGTTAAAATTCAAGGAGAAAACAATTTAAAACCTGGATTTATAACAGATGTTGAAATAGCTAGTGAAAATAGAAAAAAAGTATTAACAGTTAACTCTTTCTCAGTTGTAGAGGAGGGGGATAAGAACTTTGTGTATATAGTAGAGGATGGAGTAGCAAAAAAAACACCTATAAAAGTAGGAGCAAGAACTTCTACAGAGTTTGAAGTACTAAATTTAAATGTAGGAACAGATGTTGTTATAAATCCATTTAAGGTTAAAGATGGTGAAAAAGTTAAGGCTGTGATCTAATGAGAATGTTTATGGCTTATAGGTTTTTAATGGGAAGTAGAGGGAAAATTATATTTCCGTTAAGTGGAGTTATAATTAGTACTATGGCTCTTATTATGACTCTCTCTCTTGGAGAGGGAGGAAAAAGAATAATTGAAAAAGATCTAGGAGCTATTGGAAAAAATAGAATCTTAGTTGGTGGAGATAATTTAGGAAGTAAAGATCTAGATATTGTTGAAAGGTTACCATTTGTTGAGTATGCCATGTTTCCACAAGAGAGAATAGTAGAAAATGGGAATATATTTATGGGGTATTCTAAAAAAGCTTTAAAGGTTTTAGGAATAAACTATTTAAGGGAAAATGAAGTGGTACTAGATAAAAGTCAAAATGGAAATAAAGAGCTTGGGGAAGTGATTTATTTACAAACGGGGAGAGACAAAAGACAATTTAAGATTAAAGGTTTTTACCAAGAGGAAAGCCCTCTTGAAACAATGAAAGTAGGAAAAAGAGTTGTTTTGGGGAGAGAAAGTTTTGGAAGAATCTTTGGAAGGAAAAACTATAGAAGTTTAGTAATATCCTTTCCACAAGATGAAGATGGGGTAGAGTATATACCATTAGTGCTACGAGAGCTAAATAGGTCTCGGTTTAGTTACGATAAAGTAAGTATACTTGAAACACCTGATGTTTATAAAAAAGTGGAGAGGATAAAGAGCTTTGTAAATAGAAGCCTGTTTATCCTCTCTTTTATTTCTTTAATAGTTGGAGGAATGGGAGTATTTAACTTAATAGGAACATCTGTAAAAAATAGAACTTCTTCCATTGGAATAATGAGAACTATGGGAATGGATAAAAAAACTATAAAGGATATATTTTTAATAGAGGGATTAATGGTAATTGTAGCAGGTGGATTACTTGGTTTAATACTTGGTTTAATAAGTTCGAAAGTAGTTGGCTTAATACTAAAAATACCACCATATTTTAGTGTGACATATATATTAGGAGCGTTAATTACAAGTATGGGAGTATCATTAATATTTGGTGTATTTCCAGCTAAAAAAGCTGGAAATGAAAATATAGTTGAATCTTTAAAAAATTAAAAACATTGTTGTTTTGTAATTGTATAAAATCGATTAAAATGTTATACTT
>NZ_CAMQYW010000140.1 GCF_947039425.1 uncultured Cetobacterium sp.
CAATAGGAACATCTCCAAATCCATTAATAGCATCTACTACAAAACATCTAGATATAAATAAATGGAAATGTATAGAAGCAGATGAAGATGGACAAACATCAAGAGAAGGTGTATTTGCTGGTGGAGATGCAGTATCTGGAGCAGCAACAGTTATCTTAGCTATGGAAGCTGGAAAAAAATCAGCAGCAGCAATAGATAAATATATAAGAGAGAAAAAATCGAACTAATCCATCAGAATACAAAACTATATTAAAATATCAATTTTTAAACTAAAAAATGACTTTAAGATTAAAAATGAAACAAAAAAATGTTTTTGTTGACATAAAAAATACAATAAAGTATAATTTGGTAAATAAAAAAATAATATAAAAATATATAATTGTAGGATAGGTGACAATATGAAAAAATTATTATTAGCATTAGTTTTAATGTCTGCAACAGCATTTTCTGCTGAGGTAAAAGAGGGAACAGGATTAGGTTATGCAGATGATATAAAAGTAGAAGTAACTTTAGATGGAGATAAAATGACTGCTATAAAAGTACTAGAAAATAGTGATACAGCGTCTATTGCAAATCCAGCTATTGAGAAATTAACTAAAGCAGTTTTAGAAGCTCAATCTACAGAAGTAGATTTAATTTCAGGAGCAACATATACTTCTGAAGGGTTTTTAGAAGCTGTAAATACTGCAACAGGTAAGTAATTTTAAAGGAGCTGATATTATTCAGCTCCTTTTTTTTTGAAAAAAATACAGGGGGAAATAATTGAAAAAACATAACATTACTTTGGGACTACTTTTATTATCAATGGTAACACAAGGAGAGGAATTAAAAGAACAATTAAAAAATGAAATTGTAGGAATAGATATTCATACCTTTCATCAAGAAGAAAGAGCTAGAAAAAAAGGAGCTAACGGATTAGTAAAAATAGGAATGGATACAATTTTATATGAAAGTTCACTAGATGATAAAAATAGAGTAGAACCTTATATAGGATTTGAAGTTTTTCCTATAAAAAATTCTAATTTTTATTTAGATGGAAAAACATCTTTTAGACATGAATATACATCTTCTGAAAAAAGATATAATAAAACTATGGTTGAATTATATGCTGGATCAATTTATAGATATGATAAATTTTTTATAAATTATAAAGTTGGAATAAGACATGATGAGTTAAAAAATACAAAAGTTCAACATGGAACAACATTTAGATTTATACCAAAGGCAACATATGATTTTACAAATAATTTAGGTTGGTACTTAAAGGGATCTTTAGGATATGCAGATGTTAAAGGAGATGATAGGGATCAAATAAGTAAAAACTATGATCTACCTTTTCAAGAGTCAGGATATGTAAATAGAATAGAAACAGGACTTGGATATAGAGTGAATAATACTAAACTTTCATTAGGTGTTGTTAATAAAAGTAAAGAAAATTATGCAGGAGAATATATTCCATGGACATATATAGCTAAGCTTGATCATAATTTATATACAGATAAAAAAATCCAAATAAGACCTTATATTTGGGGATTTTTAAATCCTAAAATAGAGACAGGACCATCTAATAAAAAAGAGAATTTTGAAAATGAACTAGGAGTAATGTTAGGAACAAGAGTAACTTGGAATCTTAAAAGAGACCTATCTTTAACTGGAGATATAGTTTATTTAGCTCAGTATAAAAATGAGTCTGGAAGTGGAAAGAGTTCAGGACAAAGTTCTAAGAAAACCCCTGGAAGTGGATCAGGTGGCGGTAAACCAAATGGTGGAGGAAGTGGCTCTAATTCTTTTAAAAGAAGAGTAGAGGAATCGGTAATAGTTAGATTAGGATTTAAAAAATATTTTTAATTTGTTATAATATCCTTATAAATAAAATGAGGTGATTATTATAAAAAAATTATTGATTATAGAGGATGAAAAGCAATTGGCTCTCTCTTTAGAGAGTCATTTTTCAAAATTAGATATAGAAGTTAAGATTGCTTTAGATGGTGAATCAGGAATAAAAATATTTGATGATTTTATTCCTGATTTAGTACTCTTAGATATAAATTTACCAGGAATAAACGGTTGGAAAATATGTGAATATATAAAAAAAAATTCATTATGTAATATAATTATGATGACAGCTAGAGATAGTGAATTAGATGAAATTCATGGGTTAGAAATAGGTGCAGATGACTATATAACTAAGCCTTTTAGCTTAAATATTTTAACGATAAAAGTTAAGAAAATTTTAAAAATAATAAAATCTGAAATATATATAAAAGGTGAGTTAGAATATTTATTTAAAGAGGAGATATTAAGAATAAAAAATATAAGAATTTCTCTATCAAGTAGAGAAAAAAATCTATTAGAATTTTTTATAAAAAATAAAAATATACCATTATCAAGAGGAAACATTTTACTTGAAATTTGGGGAATAGATAATGATTTTGACGAAAGAGCTGCAGATACATTAGTTAAAAGATTAAGAAAAAAATTAGATAGCTATGGAGATTTAATTGGAACAGTGAGAGGAGTTGGATATATATTTGAAGAAAATTAGATTGAGTATATCAAAAAAAATATCTATTTATTCAATTGGATTAATATCAATTTTATTAGTAGTTAGCTATGTATTTAATATGTTTTTTATAGATTCAATTTTTATAAATGATAAAAAAAAAGAGTTGCCTCTAATTGTTAATATAGTAGAAGATTTTTTATTAACAAATAAAAAGTCTGACTTGGAGAAATATATTAATGACATAAAAGAAAAAAGAGGAATAACAATTTTTATAATGAATAAAAATTTTAAAAAATGGGAGAATAAAAAAGGTGGCTTTGGAAATGGATTTTCTATGGAAAATTTAAAATCTGAAGATTTTTTTATAAAAAATAAAAGACGAACAGGATCAAAAATTTTAGTATATAATCAGAAAATAAAAACAGGACAGTGGATTTCAGCAAGAATATCATTAACATTTTTAAATACTTATAAAAGCGATCTTCTTTATTTTAATATTTCTGGAATTATTTTAGCTGTAATTATATCGCTAATTGTAAGTAGAATTTGGGTAAAAAAATTATTAAAAGATATTGAAATCTTAAATAGAAAAGCAAAAGATATATCAAATTTAAATTTTAATAAAAATAATATTATAAAAAGAGATGATGAAATTGGTGATTTGGGAAAAGGTATTGAAAAAATGAGTATAAATTTAGAGAGTTCAATAAAGCAATTAGAGGAGTTTATATCAAATGTGTCACATGAGTTAAAAACACCGATATCAATAATATCATCAAATATTCAACTTCTTATGAATGAAAAAAAAATAGATTTAATAACAGAGGAAAAATATAAAAATATTTTAAAAGAAAGTTATTATACCAAAATATTAATAGAAAAATTAATGAGATTATCGAAACTTGAAAATCAAAAAAAAATAGAGTATAAATTTATAAATTTGAATAAAATAATAGAAGAGATATTAGAAAGATATGATTATATCGAACTTGCTAAAAATTTAGAAATTAAATTAGATACATTGAAAAATAAGTATTTTATTAATGAAGATATGTTTAGAATAGCTTTAGATAATATTATTTTAAATAGTATGAAATATTCTAAAGATAATGGTATTTTAAAAATATATGAGAAAGATAAGACACTTTTTTTTGAAAATGAAATTTTAAAAGAGTTTTCACTGGATAACTTATTTAATCCCTTTGTAAGAGGAAGTAACAGTTCTAGAGAGGATGGAACAGGACTTGGATTAACTCTTATAAAAAAAATATTAGAATTAAATAATATTAATTATGGAATAGAATTGAAAAATAAAAAATTTATATTTTGGATAAAGTAAAATAGTGGGTAATTTCCCACTATTTTTAGAATGAATATTTTAAACCAGCAGAGTAGAACCAGTTATTTTTATTTCCTTGACCTCTATATTTGTAATCATCCTTATCATCTCTCCACTCATGACTTAATTTACCTATAAGTTCTAAGTTTCTATTTAAATCATAATGGATATTAACTCCAAGTTTGTCTCTTTTTACTCTAGTAGATTCATTTTTTTCAGATGTTCTTTCTCCATCAAGAGTTAAAAATATATAAGGAACAATTTTTAATTTTCTACTAGGAGAGTAATGATATCTAACTCTTAACTGAGTTCCCTCAACATCATAGTTAAATTTATTTACATCACTTGTCTCATCACTAATAGCAATTGAAAGAGCATTCTGTCTATTAAATTTATATCTAGCTCCTCCTTCTAATCTATGTTTATATCCATATTGATTTTCTTTGTTATATAACCAAGGATTTTTTAATTCTGTATAAGCTATAAATCCTCTAGAGTAAATACTCCAATTTCTATTTATATTATAAGTAAATTTAGGATAGAATCTATACTCTTTAGCATCATCCATACCATGATCATCATTATTAAAATCAGTATATTTAAATCCAATTTCAGGCCTAAACATTAGCTTTCCAAAGATATACATATTTTCTATATAAAATTCAGACATAGTTCTATTTTCATCTTTAGAGCTCTCATAAAAATCTCTATTTGCAAATCCAAATTTAAAAGCTAAAGACTTATTTTTATTAGGTTTTAAAGTTAAAGAAACATTATTTTCTCTAAAATTTCTAGAAGCTCCCCCTTCTTCATAATCTTTAGTTTTATACCCAACTTCAATATCCCCACCAATTGTATTTAGATTAAAAGCAAAAATATTTGTTGAAATAAGAGTAGATAATAAAAGTAATGATATATTTTTATTTTTCATAAAATTCCCCCATGTAGTTTTAAATAATGTCAATTATATGTCATTATTATATAATTTAAATTTTATTATGTCAACTTTATGTCAATATATTTTATTTATTTCACTCATGAAAAAAATAAAA
>NZ_CAMQYW010000141.1 GCF_947039425.1 uncultured Cetobacterium sp.
CCAGTGGTATTATACAGACTTTATGAAAGAAGCCCCAGAAGAAGCAAAGGGAGATTTAGGTTTATTTCTTATGCCAACAAGAGATACAGAATCTGATCCATTTAGATATTTTGTAACAGGAGAGGTTTTCTTATCTGTACCAAAAGCTTCTAAAATGCAAAAAGAAGCTGTTGCGTTTTTAGATTGGTTCTTTACAAGTGAATATTACACTGGATATATTAATCATATGCAAGTATTACCATCTGTAGCTGGAGTAAAAGTTGAGAATAGTCCTTTTATATCTGTATTAGAAGGTCATGATAATCTTGAGCCAGTTTATCAAATTCCAGGAAAAGAGAATTTTACAAAAATAAAAAATGCTGCACGTTATGATCAAAATCAGTTATCTCAATTTTTATTAAGTGGTGGAGACTTTGATTCTTTAATGGCAGAATGGAATAAAAAATGGAAAGAGACTAAGGCAAAAGTTATTGGGGGATAAAATGAAAGAAAATAATGTAGTATTGGAAAATCCTAAAAAAAGTAGTTTAGGGACACAAAATATTAGAGAAAAAGCAGTTAATTTTTTTCAAAATAGAGATAATCAAAAGTTTTTACTTCTTGTGACTTTTTTGATGATTCCGACTATAATGCTTTTTTCATTTATTATTTACCCTGCATTAAAACTAATATATATAAGTTTTACAGATTGGAATGGAGTATCACCAACATATAACTATATAGGTTTTGACAATTATAAAAATTTATTTACAGCGAAACATTCGTGGATCACATTAAAGGCTAATAGTGTTTATTTTATCCTTCATTTTTTATTAATTCCAGTGGAGCTATATATAGCTTTTCTATTAGATAGGTATATAAAAGGGAGTGAATTTTTTAAAAGTGTTTTCTTCATGCCTTATATAATAAATGGAGTTGCAGTAGCATATATGTTTTCATTTTTATATAGTTCAGAAGATGGAGTGTTAAATGGAGTATTAGCTCTTATGAATATAGGCAAAGTTGGATGGTTAAGTGATGCATCTATAGTTAATTTTTCTTTAACTATAGTTTCTTTATGGAGATTTACAGGGATGCCTATAATCTTATTTTTAGCTGGATTACAATCAATTTCAAAGGATATGTTAGAAGCGGCAGAAATTGATGGAGCTAGTGTTTTTCAACAATTTTATCAAATAATAATACCGAATATTAAAACAGTTTTAAGTATAGTTTTATTTTTAAATGTTAGAGGAGCTTTAATGGTATTTGATATTCCTTTTGTTATGACAAGTGGAGGACCTAATGAAAGTAGTACAACATTTGCTTTAAATCTTGTGAAAACAGCATTTGAATTTGAAAATTTTGGATTATCATCATCAATGGCAATAGTGTTAATATTTATGATAATAATTTTATCTAAAATTCAAAATAAAATGTTAAATATAAAGGAGTAATTATGAGAAAAACTAATAAGATTTTTGATATATTTAATCATACACTATTTGTTATATTTAGTTTAATAGTAATAATGCCATTGGCAATAACATTTTTTTCATCTTTTAAAACACCTATCCAAATAGCAAGTGAAAGTGTTTTATCTTTTCCATCACCTTTTACACTGGAAAATTATATTGATGTATTTAAGGATGGAAATGTATTAACAGCTGTAAAAAATTCAACAATATTAGTTGTAGCAGCAGTTGTAATAAACTCTTTACTTGCAAGTATGGTAGCTTATTCATTAAGCAGATTTGAATTTAAATTAAAAAGATTTTTCTTTTTTCTTTTAAGTGTGGGAATGCTTTTACCTGGATTTATAGCTGAAATAACAAGATTTGGAATTATAGCTAAACTTGGAGTTTATGATACATTACTTGCACCTCTATTAATTTATGTGGGAACAGATTTAATGCAAATATATATTTATAAACAATTTATTGATCAAATTCCTTTTTCAATAGATGAAAGTGCTATGATGGATGGTTGTTCATATTTTACAATATATTGGAAAATAATATTTCCTATGATAGTACCAGCAACAGCAACACTTGCGATTTTAAAAACTGTAGCAGTTTTAAATGATATGTTTACGCCATATTTATATATGCCAAGTCCTAAAAATGCAACATTGACAACTATGCTTATGAATTATGTAGGAAGAAGTGGATCATGGGCTAAACTTAGTGCAGCAGTTGTTGTTGTAATGATTCCAGGAATAGTTATTTATTTGATATTTAGAAAAAAAATATTAGCAGGAATGGCTGCAGGAGCAGTGAAGGAGTAGATATGAAAAATATTTTATTCATTTTTTCTGATCAACAAAGACAAGATACAATGGGATGTTATGGTCAAAAGTTACCAGTGACTCCTAATTTAGATATACTTGCTCAAGAGGGAAGTCTTTATGAAAATGCATACACTCCTCAACCAGTTTGTGGTCCAGCAAGATCATGTTTGCAAACAGGAAAATATCCAACAGAGATTGGAACTTTTATAAATGGAATTTCTTTAAAAGAGGATGAAAAAACTCTTGCAAAATATTTAAATGCGGTAGGATATCAAACAGCATATGTAGGGAAGTGGCATTTAGCATCTGATGATGGGAAAGAGGAGTATTTCTATAGAGGAGTTCCTAAAGAGAAAAGAGGAGGATATAAGGACTATTGGATGGCTTCTGATATTTTAGAGTTTACATCAAATGGATATGAAGGTTATGTATTTAATGAAAAAAATGAAAAAATAGAATTTAAAAAATATAGAGTTGACGCAATAACTGATTATGCTATAGATTTTTTAGATAAGAAAGATAATAAAAAGCCATTTTTTCTGTTTTTATCATATATTGAACCTCATCATCAAAACAGTATGAAAACGTATCAAGGTCCAATAGGATCAAAAGATAAATTTTCAAACTTTACTCTTCCAAAGGATTTAGATGTTTTAGGAGGAGGAGACAGTAAAGATGAGTATGCGGATTATTTAGGATGTTGTAATTCAATAGACAGTAATGTGGGAAGAATAGTTGAAAAATTAAAGGAAAGTGGAGAGTTTGAAAATACCATAATTATTTATACAAGTGATCATGGATGCCATTTTAAAACTAGGAATAGGGATTTAAAAAAACCAGGTGGTGATGACTATAAAAGGTCTTGTCATGAAGGAGTAGCAAAGGTACCTTTAATTATTCATGGATTAGAAGGAATAAAAAAAGGGAGAATAAAAGATTTAGTAAGTTTAATTGATATTCCTAAAACAATACTTGAAATAGTAAAAATAAAAGATGATGATATGCAAGGAGAATCACTATTATCATCAAATAAAAGAGATAATGTTTTTATTCAAATAAGTGAAAGTATTGTAGGCAGAGCTATAAGAACAAAGAGATACAAGTATTGTATGTGGGATCCAAGTAAAAATCCATGGAAAGATAGTAAAAGTCAGATATATGAAGGATTGTACCTTTATGATTTAAAAAAAGATCCATATGAACTGTATAATTTAGCAGGAAGAGATGAATATAAAACAATTGAAAGAAAAATGAAAGAAGAGATATACGAACAAATAAGAAAATATGAAAAATAAAAAATTAAGTCCTAATTAAAGGACTTGATTTTTTTTTATTAAAGAGATTAAAGATTCTTTAAATGAGATATTATTATCTGTTGTTCTTTTTTTAGGACCTTTGGTTCTTTTGCCTGAATTTCTCATTTTTTGAGACATATGTCTAGAAAAAAGAAGACTTTCAATATTAAATTTATTATAAATAAGTCCATTTTGATTTAAGCAATGTGCATTTTTAGTTAAAATCATAGATGCTAATCCAAAATCTTGAGTGATAATAATATCATTTTCTTCCACAGAAGATAATAAAGCAAAATCTACAGCATCAGGTCCTTGAGCAATAGTGATGGTTTTTGCACCATCTTTTTTTAGTTCATGTGCTGTATCGCAAAATAGGATAACTTCTTTATTAAAAGATTTAGCAATTTCAATTGTTAGGTCAACGACAGGACAAGCATCAGCATCAATTAGTATTTTCATATATTCTCCTCTAAAAAATAATATAAAAATAATATATCATAATTTTCAAGGAAAAATAAGTAAAAAAATGTATAAGATTAAAGAGGATAGGGGGGGAATCTATGGAAAAACACATTCAAAAGAATCTTTGTAGAGTTTTTATGAAGAATTTAAAAGAGGATGGAATAGTAATAGAATTAGAGAAAGAAAAGAAATCTTGTTTTTTAAGAAGAGGTTTAATAATAGAAAGTTTAAATTTTGAGTTTGATACTATTATTAGAAATAGATATAGAGGTAGACGATTAATTGTAGAAAAAATTAAAAAAATATCTGAAAAGGAAAAATATGTAGGGATGTGGTTAGGAGATTCTTTTTCAAAATTAGACAGGTTAGATATTTTATATTCTTTAAATATTTGTTATTCAGCTTTAAAAGATGATGGAATACTTTATCTTTCTTTTTGTTTCGGAGAGGAAGATAAAATAGTGGATAATATTTTATATACTTGTTTTATAGAAAATGAATTAATTGATTTTGTAAGTTTTACAGAATTTTTAATAGTAGACATTAAAGTTACAGATAAATTAGAGATAATATTAAAAAAATGAGATCAACGATCTCATTTTTTTAGTGTTTATGATGAAGAAGTTTATGTGCTGTATGTGAAAGTGGAGAATTTAAAAACTCCTCATAACATTTTAAAACGTCAGGATTTTCATGTGAGAATCTAATGGAAGCATTTTTGTCAATATTGTATAAAATTGACGAACGATTATTAAATTTATCAATACTTTCGTGTATCAATTGTCCACCACCACAAACACATCCCCCAGGACATGCCATAACTTCAACAAAATCGTAAGAAACAACTCCTTTATCCAAACTTTCTAAC
>NZ_CAMQYW010000142.1 GCF_947039425.1 uncultured Cetobacterium sp.
GTAATAAGTGCTGATACAGCTACTAAAAAAGGTGAGATAGTTGATTGTCCATTAATGACAAGAAAAGATTCTGATTTCCAAGATAGATCTCAAATAGGTTGTGTATTATACTTCCTTAACAAATTAAGAACAGTAGCTAATGCTAAAAAAGGAAAGAAATTCCCTCTGAAAGAGCAAAAGGTATTATTCGAAGATGAGATGAGAGATGTATTTAGAAATGAAGTTAATACAGTTGATTCAGCAATATCTGACTTTGAATTTACAGCTGATATGAGCAAATTAGATACTCAAGGGTATTTAGTAGCTAGTTTCAGAATAGTAGATACTAAGAAATTTAAAACTGCTGTGTTCTCTGGAGGATTAGCAAAAATATAATAAAAAAATATTAAAATGGGTGTTGAGAATTAACTCACACCCTTTTTTGAAAAGGAGTAAAAATATGAAAGACTTTTTTGATTACACGTTAAGTGGATTAGATGTTAAGACATATTTACTATTCAGAAAAGGATACATCAACAATGTAGTAGGATTATCTACTTCTGTTACAAGTCCTAAGCACCATAAAGTAGAACTAAGTGGTGATTGGGTAGCTTACGAAGTTGGAATGTTAAGAATGCTACAATTTGCTTTAAAGACTGATATAAAAGATATCAATTCAATGACATCTACAGCATCACAAGGTTTAGCAAAAGGTAAAGGTATCATAAACGGAAGAATGGTATTTAGAAATACATCAGTAGATACACTTTCAGATTTAAAGAAAAGAATATTAACAAATAAAGAATATAAAATTGAAGTTCTAGCTCCTACATTTGGAATAGACTTTGAAGAGGATATAACAGAAGCTGGAATTAATGAATCTAAAGTTTCTGATGCACAAGAAGCTGGATGGGAGAGAATGCCTCCATTTGACATACTTATGGTTGCCTCTGATGAAAGACAGATTGAATATCCTAGAGTTATGAGAATAAAAGATGTAAAAGTAGGAACAAGTGGTTCATCTGAAGGTGCTACAGATACAGAAGATAATGAATTCTGTAATTTCTTAGCATTAAGTGGATATACACCTTGGAGAACACTTTCAAGTGGAGGTGCTAGATAATGAATAATGAATTCTATACTTTAGATGAAGAAAGAAGAAAACTTGTTGCTAATCCAATTTCAATTGGAGATGGTTTAACTGTTCTTATGCAAATTGCTAAGAAATATATAACTAGAAGACCTGAAGATGCTGACAAAAAAGTTAATATCAAGTTAGGTGAAGTTAGTAATATATCTTATCAAATGCAAAGAAAAACTACTGCTGATTATGTTCCAGGAAGAAGAGATCCACATTCGTTCTCAAGAGGACATATTTTAGGTAACGGTAGAATGATTTGTCCATTACTTGATAGAGAGTTAATAACTTTCATATTCAAGGAATTACAAGAAAATGCTAAAGACTCTAACTTATTTGAGTTCACAGAAAGTGATTTTACTTTTGGTTCTCCGTTTGAAGTTGAAGAACAAACTAAACAAGCTATAACTGATAATAAAAATGGACTTGTAGGTGGAACTAATCCTATATTTGCTAGAAGAAAAGAATACATTTATTTAGATGATATTCCTGTATTCGATATAAGAATACTAACAACTGCTGATGGAGTTAAGAATGTAAATGAAGTTGGAGATACAACTGCTGAAGGTAAAGACTTTTTCACAACAGGAAATATTTATGAATTAAAACTTAATAGAATGAAATTCCTAAGTGATAGTTCAGGTTCAGATGCTGTTAATCCAATCAAAAATCAAGTTGTAGATTTCTTAATATTGGGAGAATCAACTGGTTGGAAAAAATTAAAATAATAGAGGTGAAATAAATGGCTAAACAAGATTTCTCTTTTGACTTTGATAATGCTAAGTCAAGAGCAGGTGTTGAGAAAAAAGTATTTATTAGAATCCCTAAAGAGGACGGAACTGGTTATGAGTTCCTTACTCTTGGGACTTTAAATAGGATAGCTTGGAATGTAGATGTTCCTTTAAAACCTATATATTCGTTAGGTAGACATACTGCAAATGGAGCAGGAACAGGAACTAAGAAAGTTAATGGAGTTTTATCATTTAACGTGATGGAAACTTCAACAATAGAGTATCTAAATAAACAAGCGTCAGCTATGAATAAAGGTGCTGGAATTAATGGAAAGGATTATCTAAAATTGTCTGATTTACCATACTTTGATGTTGTATTAATATCTGCAGATGAGAATGATACAAGTGGAAGATATTCTAAGAGAATTATAAGAGGAATAAAAATAAATAGTGAGACTGCTGCAATAGGTTCTGATGTGATAGCTATGAATGAGGAATATACTTTTAAAGCTATGAATGTATCTTCATTACAAGAGTCAGAAGTAGGAGCATTGAAGAGTGTTAGCTTAAAATAAAGTGAGGTGAAACAAAATGAGTAAAGGTTATGAGGTAGATAATGTTTATGATGTGGAAGGTAGAAATACTATGTCTCCTGGTGATATGAAGATAGTAATAAAATTAGGTGGAATACATTATGAAATAGGACATTTGTTTGCTTACAACTTAAAAACAACAAAAGAAGTTATTCCTAGACAAGCTATGGGATTTAAAACTTCTAGTGGAGCAACTTCTGGTAGAAGAAGTCATAACGGAGTATTGATATTCAACGTAATGAATGAATCTATTGTTCATGAGTTAAAAGAGATTATGTATAAAACAAATAACCCTTTATACAAAAATGGAGGATTTATTTCTGAACTAAAAGATGTTTCTACATTTGGACTTGGAGCTTTTGAAGAATCTGATTTTGGAAAAGATGTTATAGGAACACAAAAAGATGATGATGCTATAAGTGCAATGGAATTACCTCCATTTGATTTAGTTATAACTTCACAAAACCCAAACAATCCTAGAATGTATAGTCAAAAGAAAATAGTCGGAATAACAATTACAGGACAACAAGGAGCGATTGGTCTTGATACTATAACAGCTCAAGAACAATATCCATTTGTATGTAAGCATGTAACTCCATTAACAACTTTTGAGATAAAAGAAGATATGGATTTAAACTCCGCTGCTAACATTTCGTTGTTGGAAGAATACGGAGATAAATGCACTGGTAGCCACTCTGATGACGGTAGCTTTTGGAGACTTAGAAATACAGTTATAAAAGTATTTATAAGAAAGGAAGAATTTTGGAGTGGGTTTAAAGGTACATTGATAAAAAATGAGATAGAGTTTGAAAAGAAAATAAAAAAAGCTATGAAAACTGAATTAGATAACAAATATCCTAATGAGAAAGAATTAGAGCTTTTAGGGATAGAGGTCCTTGTAATTGATAGAAAAGCAATTGTTTTCACATACAAGAAGTGTGCGTTTTCTAAACCTAAAAAATTAATAGATTTCAATATAATTTTATAAAAATAATAAGACACGCGTGTCTGGTGATTGAGGAGTTTGAAAAATGGAAGATATAATTATAGAAAGTCCAGTAAGTTGTAAAATATTTTTGAAATACAAAAGTAAAAAAAATGGATATGAAATGAAAGAAATATTATTGACACAAGTTCTTAACTACAAAATAACTGAAAATAAAAAGCCTGTTTATGGGTTTAATAAGAATAGATTTCAACAAGTTATAAATGGCAAGAGGCTGCTTGAAGGTGTAATAGTTCTTAAAAAAAGTATTTTTGAATCTGTAGAAAAAGCTATTAATCTTGATAGCGAGGAAAATATTAATGAGAAGGAAGATATTGAAAGAAAGCTTAATTTGATAAAAGGGTTTATTGATGATGATAATGATAAATTGAATATGATAGAACAATATAAAGACGATTATGAAAGAGCATATTACAGAAGGAAAGAAAATCTTATATCAAAAAAAAGTTATAATATTTTTGAAAAGTTACCAAATGGAGCTAAACTCATAGTACTTTTTAACAGTACCCTAAGTGACAATACTTTCAAAGTTAGATTAAAAGAGATAAATAAAGATAAAGATTCTGGAATGGCTTTAGAAGATCTTAAAGAACTTATAGAAAAATCTTCTGAAATAGTTATTGAAGATATAAATTTTACTGAAAAAATATCAGAAATAAATATTTCAAAAACTGATATAGATGAGGTTTATAAATTTTTTGGTAGTCTGAATAACTGGGAGGAGTAATGGAAATAAAATACAAAAATATTAAGAACAGTGATTATGTTGTTATAAAAAATCAATTAGAAAAAGAACTTGAAGATAACAAAGTGTCTATTGAAGATATTGAAAATAAATTTAGTAACGAAGTTAAATTATTCGCAAATGAATTTAATGTAGCTGGAAAGCTTAGTGAAAATAACATAAAAAGACTTAGAGTTGTATCAAAGATATTGAACCTCTATAAAGAGTTAAATAATAAAGAGTTAGAACTTATTTCAGATGAAGTTTTAGAATTTAAAAAAACTAATAAACAACTAGAAGATTGTGGCATTGTGAATAGAAGTTTATCATTTAACAATGAACAATTACAATTAGAAATAAAAAAGTTGTTACAAGATGAGGATACTGTTCAAGAAAAAGTTAATTTAAACAATAATATTTTAAAAGAAAATAAAGAATTATTTAATGAGCAGTTGGAACAAATTAATAAAGCTTTAGGAAATATTAACAATAAGTATAATGATGTTCATATAGAAAGAATACCAAGTGTGGTTGGAGAAGATGAATTAAACAGTATTATAAAAAAAATAAATAATTTTAGTAATAAATATGAAAATTTAAAGAATGTTTCAAATTCCATAACAAGAGCTATTAATTCCACAATTGTGACAATTAAAAATATATCAGAAACTAAAAAATTATTAACTGATTTATCAGATGAGGTTTTAAATATCTCAAAG
>NZ_CAMQYW010000143.1 GCF_947039425.1 uncultured Cetobacterium sp.
GTGACTGGAGTTCAGACGTGTGCTCTTCCGATCTCAAGAAAAAAATAAAGAGCAAGAACTTATTGTGAAATCAGTAGCAATAAAAGAGATTCATCATAGAGTAAAAAACAATTTACAAACTATAGCCAGTTTACTAAGAATTCAAAGCAGAAGATGTGAAAGTAAAGAGACTAAAAAGATATTAGAAGAGACTATTAGTAGAATTTTAAGTATAGCAATAACACATGAAGTTTTGTCTGAAAATGGACTTGATAATTTGAATATAAGAGATATTGTTAATTTAATATACAAAAATTATTCAACAAAAACTATTGACAAAAATGAAAAAATAGAGTTTACTATAGAGGGAGATAACTTTGATGTGTCTTCTGAGAAATCTACAGCAATAGCTTTGGTGATCAATGAAGTGATCCAGAATATAGTTGATTATGCTTTTCCTGAAGAAAAAAATGGGAAGGTAAGGATACAAATAAGAAAAAAAAGAGTTACTTCACAGATTATTATTTCTGACAATGGTGTTGGAATAAGTGAAAGTAAACTAAGTAACAAAGGATTAGGATTAACTATTATTGAGAAAATAGTAGAAGATCAATTAAAAGGTTCTTTAAAAATAGTTAGTAAATTAGGAATAGGAACAAAAGTACAATTTGAAATTAAAAATGAATATTAAATCTATAATGATGTAGATTAAAATAGCAAAGGAGCTAAGAAAAGATATTAAATATCTTTTTTTAGCTCCTTTTTTTATTAATATCTCAAAGAAGGTGAAGTATGAAAGAGGAAATAATTAGTGTTGGAATTGATATTGGAACTTCTACTACTCAATTGGTTTTTTCAAAGTTAATTTTAGAAAATTTGTCATCAGGAGCAAGAGTTCCAGAAATTAAAATTATAGAAAAAAGCATTTTTTATAGAAGTGAAATTTATTTAACTCCTTTACTAAATCAATATGAGATTGATGTAAAGGCTTTAGGTGAAATTTTAAAAAAAGAGTATGAAAAATCAAAAGTTCCTATGGATAAGATAGCAACAGGAGCAGTTATTATAACTGGGGAAACAGCTAGAAAAGAGAATGCAAGAGAAGTATTAGAATCATTAAGTGGAATGGCTGGAGATTTTGTAGTAGCAACAGCTGGACCAGACTTAGAAAGTATTATATCAGGAAAAGGTTCTGGAGCTATGACTTTCTCAGATGAAAAAAATACATCAATCTTTAATTTAGATATAGGCGGTGGAACAACAAATATCTCTTTGTTTAATAGGGGTGAAGCAGTTGATACAACTTGTCTTGATATTGGTGGTAGACTTATAAAATTTAAAGATGAAAATTTAGAAATAGAATATATCTATGAAAAATATAAAGATTTAATATTTAAATTAAGATTACAAAGTTTAAAGGTTGGTAGTAAGGCTAGTAAAAATGACATGGAAATTTTATGCAAAGAGATAGCTAATATACTTCTTGAATCTGTAAAGAATGAGGAAAAATCAGAAAATTATAAACTTTTAATAACTGATAAAGATTTTAAGAAAAATTTTTCTGGGAAATATGTAAGTTTTTCTGGAGGAGTAGCAGATTGTATATATAACAATATTGATGGTTTTGATAAAAAATATAAAGATATGGGAATATTTTTAGGAAAGGCAATAAAAAAAGTTTTTTCTGAAAATAATATTGAAATAGTTAAACTTGGAGAAACAATTGGTGCAACTGTAGTTGGTGCAGGTTCTCATACAACAGAGGTAAGTGGAAGTACAATAACATATACAGAAAATATATTTCCAATAAAAAATCTGCCTATTTTAAAAATAAATGACTTGAATTTTGAAAATGGATATGAAGAGTTGGAAAATGTTCTTAAATATAAAATAGAGTGGTTTAAAACAGAGGAAGGATATCAAGAGTTTGCACTTTCTTTTGTTGGAAGAAAAAATATAAGATATAAAGATATTCTAATAATGGCAGATAGTATTTATAATTCTTTATCTCATTTAAAGAGATTATTTGTAATTGTTGAAGAGGATATTGGAAAGGTTTTAGGGCAAGCACTTACTTTAAAATATGCAAATAAAATTCCAATTATTTGTCTTGATAGTATTAAGGTAAATGATGGAGATTTTATAGATATAGGATTACCCCTTGGAAATGGGAATGTATTACCAGTAATAGTAAAAACACTTGTATTAAATTATTAAATAAAAATAGATGAGGTGAAGAGCATGAGATTAAATACGAGACTATATGGTCAAGATTTTGTATTTAAAAATTTATATGATGTTATGGCTAAGGCTAATGAAGAAAAATCAGGAGATAACTTAGCTGGAATAGCAGCAGAGTCTACTAAAGAAAGAGTAGCGGCAAAGGAAGTACTTGCTAATATAACTTTAAAGGAATTTAAAGAAAATCCAGCAGTTCCTTATGAAAAAGATGAGGTTACAAGAATCATAATGGATGGATTAAATTTAAAAGTATATGAAGAGATAAAAGATTGGACAGTTTCTGAACTTAGAGAGTGGTTACTACAAACTGAAACAAAAGATAGAGATATACAATGGATAAGAAGAGGACTTACTTCTGAAATGATTTCAGCTGTAACAAAACTTATGTCTAATATGGATTTAATACATGTTGCAAAAAAAATAATTATAAAAAAACATTGTAATACAACAATTGGTGGAACTGGAATATTAGCTTCAAGATTACAACCAAACCATACAACAGATGATCCAGATGGAATAATGATATCTATACTTGAGGGATTAAGTTATGGAATAGGAGATGCTTTAATTGGATTAAATCCAGTTGATGATACTGTTGATAGTGTTATTAGAGTTCTTGAAAGATTTGATCAAATTAAAAGAAACTTTAATATACCAACGCAAATTTGTGTTTTAGCACATGTAACAACACAAATGGAAGCTATAAAAAGAGGAGCACCAACAGATTTAATTTTCCAAAGTATAGCTGGATCAGAAAAATCAAATGAAGCTTTTGGAATAACAGGAGATATGATTGAAGAAGCTAGACAACTTGCATTGACTCATGGAACAGCAGCAGGTCCAAATGTAATGTATTTTGAAACTGGACAAGGTTCAGAACTATCATCAGATGGTCATCATGGAATAGATCAATTAACAATGGAAGCTAGATGTTATGGATTTGCTAAAAAATATGATCCATTTATAGTTAATACTGTTGTTGGATTTATTGGACCTGAATACTTATATGATAGTAAACAAGTAATTAGAGCAGGATTAGAAGATCACTTTATGGGTAAATTACATGGACTTTCAATGGGAGTTGATGTTTGTTATACAAATCATATGAAGGCTGATCAAAATGATGTGGAAAACTTAGCAGTTTTATTAACAGCAGCAGGATGTAACTACTTTATGGGAATTCCAGCAGGAGATGACATTATGCTAAATTATCAAACAACAGGATTCCATGATATACAAACACTTAGAGAAACTTTAGGAGTTAAACCTATAGAAGAGTTCAGACAATGGCTTGAAAAACATAAAATACTTGAAATAGATGGAACATTAACAATGACAGCAGGAGATGCATCACAATTTTTATAGGAGGAAGAAATGATATCTGAAAAAGAACTAAAAAATTTAATATCTCAGGTTTTACAAGGAATGAGTGAGGATAAACCTGAAATTAAAGAAGTTGAAGAAAAAATTGAGAAAATTATTATAAATTCTGATTTAGTTAAAGATGTAAAAGATATAACTGAAATTGATTTAAGAGAAGTTATTGAAGTTAAAAATCCAGTTAATAGAGAGGAGTATTTAAAATATAAAAGAAAAACTCCAGCAAGAATTGGAATTTCAAGAGCAGGAACAAGATATACAACAAATACAATGCTAAGATTTAGAGCAGACCATGCTTCAGCTCAAGATGCTGTATTTACAGATGTTTCTTCTGAGTTTTTAGAAAAAAATAATCTTTTTACAATTCAAACTAAGTGTCAATCAAAAGATGAATATATAACTAGACCAGACTTAGGAAGAAGATTAAGTGAAGATGGAATAAAAACTTTAAAAGAAAAATGTAAAATGAATCCAACAGTTGAAGTATTTGTAGCAGATGGATTAAGTTCGACAGCTATAGAAGCTAATATTGAAGATATTTTACCAGCTCTTTTAAATGGATTAAAATCTTATGGTATAGATTGTGGAACACCATTTTTCTTAAAATATGGAAGAGTTGCAGCAGCAGATGAGGTTTCAGAAGTTTTAGGTGCAACAGTAACTTGTGTTTTAATTGGTGAAAGACCAGGTCTTGCTACAGCTGAAAGTATGAGTGCTTATATTACATATAACGCATATGTAGGAATGCCTGAAGCTAAAAGAACTGTTGTATCAAATATTCATGAAAAAGGAACACCAGCCCCAGAGGCAGGAGCACATGTGGCACATATTATAAAAAAAGTTCTAGAAGCAAAAGCAAGTGGACAAGATTTAAAATTATAGGAGGATTTATAAATGGTAAATGATAGATTACAACCAAATGTATTAGGTGTAAAGTTAATTCCAAATGTTGATAATAAAATGGCAGAGGAATTAAATTTACCAAAAGGATATAAAAGTATTGGAATTGTAACTGCAGATTGTGATGATGTTACATATACAGCATTGGATTATGCTACAAAAATGTCTGAAGTTGAGGTTGTATATGGAAAATCTTTTTATGGTGGAGCAGCAAATGCTAATACAAAATTAGCAGGAGAGGTTATTGGAATAATAGCTGGTCCTACTCCAGCAGAGGTAAAAAGTGGATTAAATGCAATTGTAGATTTTATGGAAAATGAAGCTTGTTTTTATAGTGCCAACGAAGATGATA
>NZ_CAMQYW010000144.1 GCF_947039425.1 uncultured Cetobacterium sp.
TTTTCATCAATATCTATTTTTAATTGATTTAATTTTTTATTAAATACTTCATTATGACTAATAAATTTCTCTTGAAGTAAATCATTTAAAAGTAATTCAGTTACAATAAAATTATTTAGTTTTGGCATTATATTTTCGTAATATCTTAATAGTTTCCAAGAATTTACTTTTTCATCATAATTCCCACAAACTAATAACTTTATTTTTTTTGTAACAATCATAAATTCTCCTTTAAAATTTTGCTGCAGATAAGCTATCATTTAATTACAATTTTTTATAATTTTCAAGAGTGAGATTTATTCTCCTCTCGTTAAGGCTCAATGACTAGCCCATTAATATTTGATTTATTTTATCACTTTTTGTTAATAAATTCAACATTTAATAAGAATAAAGATTTATTTTTTTGAATATTTATATTTAATTTTACATTTACTTTACATTATTTTAATGTAAAATTAACAAAAATATTGTATAATATACTTGATTTTCAAACAATATGATTAAAAAATTAAAGGAAGGTAAAAAATGAAAATATTGGGACATAGAGGAGCCTCTGGAACTTACCCAGAAAATACTATAATATCAATTAGAAAAGCTTTTGAATATGGAGCGGACGGTGTTGAATTCGATGTACAACAAACAAAAGATGGCGAACTCGTTATTTTTCACGACTGGACATTAGAAAGAACTACAAATGGACATGGAAACCTAAAAGATTATACTCTTAAAGAGCTAAAAGAATTAGATGCAGGCTCTTGGTTTTCAGAAAAATTTAAAAACGAAAGAATTCCTACATTAAAAGAAATTTTTGATATTATTCCAAAAGACAAAATTATTAATATTGAAATAAAAGAAGAACATTCAAATTTGAAAAGAGATACAGCAAAATTATTAGTAAATATTTTACAAAATTATAAAAACAATAATATTATAGTTTCTTCTTTTAGTCATAATATTTTAAAAGAAATAAAAGAATTAGATAATTCAATTAAAGTAGGGATTCTTTTAGAAGCTAATTTATTAAATATTAATAATTATATAGAATCATTAGGATTTGATATTTATTCTTATCATCCTGGAATATGTTTTCTTGAAGAAAATCAAATCAAAGAAATAAAAAATACCGGTAAAATAGTCAGTGTATGGACTGTTAATACAATTAATGACGCTATTAATTTAAATAAAATTGGTGTTTCTAACATTATTACTAATTATCCCGAAAAATTTCAATAATAAAAAAAAGGGGGGGAGAATGAAAAATAACAAAAACAGTTTAACTGGACTTTTATTTTCATTACCATCAATACTTATATTATCTATATTTTATATCTATCCTTTAATAAAAACATTTATTTATTCCTTTTCTTTTACTAATGATAAAGGAAAAATAGTAGAATTTGCAGGAATTGAAAATTATATAGAACTATTTACAGATACATCATTCTATGAAAGTCTATTTTCTACATTTAAATTTTCTTTTATAACTGTTATTTTTAGTTTAATAATATCTTTTTTTCTAGCTATTATTTGTAATGAAAAATTAAAAGGAATTCCATTTTTTAGAGTTATCTTTTCTTCTAGTATGGGGGTTTCTGTTTCTGCAAGTTCAAGTATAGTTTTATTTCTTTTTCATCCAAGTGTTGGTATGATTAATGAAATTTTAAGTTTCTTTGGAGTTCTACCAATTAATTGGTTTACAGATTCTACATACGCTATTTGGGTTATTGCCATTGCCACTATTTGGATGAATATTGGATTTGGATTTTTAGTTTTAACAGCTGGACTTCAAAATATTAGTCAAGAAATCGATGAAAGTTGTGAAATTGATGGTATAGGATATTTTACAAAATTATATAAAGTTACAATCCCATTACTTAGTCCAAGTATATTTTATCTATTAATTACAACAACTCTTAAATCTTTCCAAAGTTTTGGACAAGTAGATATGTTAACTGGAGGAGGTCCATCAAACTCTACAAATTTTCTAGTTTATAGTATTTATAAAACAGCATTTACTAACTATAGATTTGACTATGCAAGTACTCAAGGTCTTATTCTATTAAGTATAATTACTGTTATTATGTTATTTAAATTCAGGTTAGAAAGGAAGGTTCATTATCAATAATATGAAAAAATATATATTTTATACATTACTTATATTTTCAAGTTTTTTTATTTTTTTCCCAATAATTTATACTCTTATGGCAAGTTTTATGACTACAGCTGATATTGTATCAGGTACAGTTTTCCCAAGAGTATTGTCTATTGAAAACTATAAAGAACTATTAAAAAATATACCTATTTTAAAGTTTTTCTTTAACAGTTTAAGTACTGCTATTAGTGGAATGATTCTTCAACTTCTCATATGTAGTTCTACTGCCTATGCTCTTGTTTTTATTGAATTTAAAGAAAAAAAACTTATTTTTGCTATGGTTATTAGTGCAATATTTGTACCATGGGAAGCAATATTTGTGCCCAACTACTTCACTATTTTAAAATTAAATTTATTAAATACTAAATTAGGAATTATACTTCCATTTATTTCAAATGGATTAGGTATATTTTTAATGGTTCAGCAGTTTAAAACTCTAAATAAATCGTTAGTAGAAGCTGCTAAAATTGATGGTTGTAACAATTTTCATATTTATAGCAGAATTGTTTTACCTCTTTCAAAGGGTATTTTAAGTACTTGGGGAGTATATTCATTCTTAAATATATGGAACATGTATCTTTGGCCTTTAATGACATCTACAAGGCCAGAATCAAGAACTATTCAAATAGGTTTGAAAATGATTAAATCTGAAGAGGGAACTAATTTTGGAATACTAATGGCTGCTGTTATTATTGTTATAGTTCCATCTTTATTAGTATTATTTTTAGGACAAAAACAATTACAAAAAGGATTGGTTTCAGGAGCAGTAAAAGAATAAAAATAAATTTTTTGGGGGAATGAATGAAATTTTTTAAAACATCTTTTATTTTTTTATTAACAATTATTTTAAGTACTTCAACTTTTGCAAAAGAAAAAGTTATATTTTGGTATTCTTTAAGTGGGCAACTACAAAAATCTTTAATTAATATGGTTGATAGCTACAACGCTAGTCAAGACAAAATAGAAATTGAAGCAATTTTCCAAGGAAGTTATGAAGAATCTATAGCTAAGTTTAAGGCTGTTTCAGGAACAAAAGAAGCACCTGCTATAGTTCAAATGAATGATATTTCTACAGCTTTTATGTATAAAAGTGGAGCTATTACTCCTATTGAAAAGTTTATTAAAGAAGATAACTTTAATATTGATAATTTAGAAGATGTACTTTTAAACTATTATAGAATTAATGGAGATCTTTATTCTATGCCTTTTAATTCATCATCTGCTATTTTAGTTTACAATAAAGAAGCTTTTAAAAAAGCTGGATTAAATCCTGAAAATCCTCCTAAAAATTATTCTGATATTTTAAAATATTCAGAAAAATTAACATTAAAAGATGATAAAGGAATAACTAAACAATTTGGATTTTCAATGATTATGTACGGATGGTTTATAGAACAACTTTTAGCTAATGAAAATAATTTATATGTTAATGAAAATAATGGAAGAGATGGAAAATCTCCAACAAAAGTGGCATACGAAAATGAATTGCCAAATATTCTTTCTTGGTTAAGAGATATTTATAGTAATGGATATGGAACTTCTTACGGTAGAGAATGGAGTTCTACTAGAACAGCATTTTCTTCAGGAAAAGTTGCTATGTATTTAGATTCTTCTGCTGGCTTAAGAGGTGTTATTAATAATGCTAAATTTGAAGTAGGAACAGGATTTATTCCAAATAAATCTGGTGAATTTAATGGGAGCATTATTGGTGGTGCATCTCTTTGGATAACAAATTCAGTTAATGAGACTAATCAAAAAGCAGCTTGGGACTTTATAAAATATACTACTTCAAAAGATGTTCAATCTACTTGGGCAATTAATACGGGATATTATCCAGTTAATAAGCTTTCTTACAATACAAAAGAAATGATAGATAATATGAATAAATTTCCACAATTTAAAACTGCAATTGAAGAAATTCAAGCTACTAAAGAAAATAGCCAAACTCAGGGAGCAATTTTAGGTGTATTTCCTGAGGTACGTGAAAAAATGGTCCAGGCTATGGAAAATAATTACGAAGAAAAAGGTTCTGTAGAAAATATAACAAAAAGAGTTGCTAAAGAATCTAATAGAATTATAAAAAGATTCAATAGAATAAATAAATAATTTTACATAAATACTTTAATCAGCGTCAAGGATTTCCTTGATGCTTTTTTTATAAAAAAATTTAATTGTTTTTAAAATAGTTTTATTCTTAAAATTAATTCACAAAGAGATCAAATGTAATATTACAGCACTATAATAGTTCTTATCATTTTTTTTTAAACCTATATGTCTAAAATAAAACAATTGTTTTTTGAATAACATACAAAAAATAAGTATTGTTTATATATAATTTGAGTGTTATGATTAAGAATATTTTAAGGAGGTAATTGAAATGAAGAAAAAACTTACTCTATTTCAGTTGATAGCTTTAAGTGTTGCTTTTTATGTAAGCATCAGAAATATACCAACTGTTGCCAGTGTTGGTTGGCAAGCAATATTTTATATGGGGGGAGCCGCAATATTCTTTGCAATTCCTATCTCATTTGTAGCAGCAGAATTAGCTACAGGTTGGCCTCAAGAGGGGGGACCTCAAGTTTGGGTAAATGCAGCATTAGGTCCAAAATGGGCTTTTGTTACAGCATGGTTGCTTTGGGTACAAATGTTTTTCGGTATGGTAATGGTATCAACAGCTTTTGCTACTATGATTCCTTAT
>NZ_CAMQYW010000145.1 GCF_947039425.1 uncultured Cetobacterium sp.
GATCTACACCAGGACGTACACTCTTTCCCTACACGACGCTCTTCCGATCTTCAAAAGATAACTCTAAATCTATTTGTTAAAAGAATAAAAGTTATTATTATTCCAAGACTTAGCTCCCCTTTTATATGAAGGTATCCTCCTACAAAAATAACTATTAACTGAGTCAGTTGATTATAAAAGTTGACACCAGACATTAAAGCTGAAATATTATATATATTTCCTTTTTCAACTTCTAATAAATCCTCATTTGTTTTTTTAAACTTATTTAATTTTTCCTCTTCTAAATTGTTATCCTTTACAAAAAATATTACTCTTAAAGTATTATGAACTCTTGAAGTCATTTTAGACATATTTTTTCTTATATTCACATACCCTTTTTTCAATTTTTTATTTTGATAAATAGTAAAATATATTGCAAAAGGAAGTGGAATCATTGTAAAAATTGTAAGTTTAATATTAAATCTTGTCATTAGTATTAAAGCACCTATTATTGATAAGATAGAAAATAAAAAATCTTCAAGTCCTCTATATAAAAGTGCAGATGTATTTTCTAAATCATTTGTTACTCTAGAAATAATATCTCCACTTTGTCTATCATTAAAAAATTTTGTTGGTTGATTCATAATTTTTTCAAAGAGATCATCTCTCATTCTAGATTTGATTTTATTTCCCATCAATTGTCCTCTAGAGCTCGAATATAGAGATAATAACAATCTACCTATATAAATTATCAAAAGAACTACTGAATAGCTAAAAAATACATTTAAAGCCTTTGTAGGGATTACATCATCTATTAATCTTTGAACTAAAACTGGACCAAATAAATCCAATCCTGTAACAATAAAACTGCTGACTAAAAAATAAGTCAGCAGTTTTATCTCTTTTTTATAGTAATATAAAATTCTATTTAACATTAGATAACTCCTTATGTAAATCTAATAAGGCATCAATTACTCTTGGTGTTCCTCTTAAAATTTTAGTAGAATCTAAAATAAGAACATTTTTGTTTTTTCCTGCCTTTGTTTCCTTTACAAAAGGATTGCTGTTTAAAATATCCTCTTTATTCTTTATTGCCATTGAACCTACTAATATATCTGGATTTTGAGATATTAGATATTCTGGCGATAAAATTGGTCTTCCCCCAGGAAGATTACTTCCAATATTTTCGATTCCTAAAGTTTCAAATATCTGTCCAGGCAATGATTTTTCTGTAAAAACTATCATTGGTGATGTTGAAAATAAAAAAGCTCCCTTTATATTAAGTGGTTTTTTACTTATTTCCTCTTTTATATTTTTTAATTTATTCTCATACTCTTTTTTTATAGATTTAGCTTTTGATTCATTTCCAGTAAGAACTCCATAACTATCTAAATTTTCTAGTATCTCATTAAAAGATGTTCCTTCATTAACAATAAATTTCAAATTTCTAGCTTTTAATATATCTCCAAATCCTTCAGACATTGAATTTAATATTACTAAATCTGGTGTAAATGAAAGTACATGCTCTATAGATGGCTTAGTTAGTGTTCCTGCTTTTGGTAAAACTTTTGTTTTTTCAACTGGCCAAATTGGTGATCTTGCTGTTTCAGCTATTGCTGCAATATTTTTTTCTCCACCAATTAAATAAAAGGACTCTACTACTGCTGGATCTAAAACTATTATCTTCTTATATTCCTTTTTTTCAATAGAATTTCCTCTACTATCTATTATTTTATCACCTACTATTTTCATTGAAAAAGCTGATGTAGAAATAACTAAACTCATTAAACTTATTATTATCTTTTTCATTTTTTCTCCTCTATATTAATGGTATCACATATGGGTAACCATTCTCATCTTTTAAGACTTTTGATTTTAAATTATAAACCTCTTTTAATATCTCCTCTGTTAAAACTTCTTTTGGTGTACCTTGATAAGCTACTTTCCCATCTTTCATAATAATTAGTTCATCGCAAAACATAGATGCTAAATTTAAATCATGTAAAACTGCTACACTTGTTAGCTCCTTATCTTGAACTAATGTTTTCACTCTATTTAAAAGTTCTACAGCGTGATTTAAATCAAGAGCAGATGTTGGTTCATCTAATAATAAAATTTCTGGATTTTGTGTTAGAGCTCTTGCTAAAAGAACTCTTTGAAACTCTCCACCAGATAAACTTAAAGCTATTCTTTCTTTAAATTTATCCAATCCTAAAAATTTTAAATTTTCACTAGCCATATTTTTATCCTCTTTTGTATATCCAGACCATGATGATTTTAAATGAGGTAATCTCCCCATTAATACAAAATCTTCCACAGACATTGTTGCCATTAAATTTGATTTTTGAGGAACTAAAGATATTATCTTAGCAATCTCTTTTTTACTAACTTCATCTCTATCTATATTATTTATTTTTACATTTCCACTATTTGATTTTAAATATCCTAAAACATTTTTTAAAAAAGTAGATTTTCCACAACCATTTGGTCCAAGTATTCCTGTGAATTTTCCTTTTTTAATGTGAACATTGACACCCTTTAGAGTTTCTTTCTCACCATAAGAGAATTTTAAATTATTAACTTTAATTGCCATTATCTTCCACCCTTTCCTTTAAATGCTAAATATAAAAAGAATGGTGCTCCAAAGAACGCTGTTACTACTCCTATTGGTATCTCAACAGGAGCTAAGATCAATCTTCCAATAGTATCAGATACTAGTAAAAAAAATCCTCCTGCTAAAGCTGCATTTGGAAGTAATTTAGAATTTGATGGCCCTGTTATCATTCTTATTGAGTGAGGTATTATTAGTCCTACAAAACCTATCATGCCACTAAAAGCAACTGAAAATGCCACTACAAAAGCTGATACTGAAAGCACTTGAATCTTTATCTTTTGTACATCCACACCTAAAGAGTGAGCTTCTTCATCTCCAGAAAGTAGTGCATCCAGTTGAGTTCTTTGAAGAAAGAAGAAAATCATTGAAATTATTAATGGAACTACTAAAATTCCAACTTTTAACCAAGTTGCTCCTCCTAAATAACCCATTAACCACATTGTAATTTTAAAAGATTCTTCTCCTATTAAGTACATTGCAAAGGATGTAAATGCACCTATAAAAGCTGATACTGCTATTCCTACTATTAGAAGTGTTGTAATATCAACTTTTCCATTTCTATTTGAAAGTTTAAATATAACAAAAGTACTTATTAAACATGATATAAAAGCTAATACCCCATACATTATATCTGGTAATTGTAGTACATAAGCTATTACTGCACCAAAAGTTGCACTTGCTGCAATTCCTATTATATAAGGGTCTGCTAAAGGATTTTGGAATACTGCTTGCACTACTACTCCACTTGAAGATAACATCATTCCTATTAAAATAGCCATTAATATTCTTGGTAATCTTATCTCATATATTATTGTTTTTATGTAATCTGGGGCTTGTGACATTGAAAATAATTGATTCAATGATACAGGAACACTTCCCATACCTATGGAAAGTATTCCTATTATTATTATTCCCAGAATTAATATTGTTGGTAAATATTTTTTCATATTAATTCTTCTCCTTTTTCAATTAGAAACTATATTTAAATCCTGCATTAAAACTTCTCTCTGCTGCTGGATCAAACTCATCTTCATTTATTGAATTGTAATATTTTTCATTGAATATATTATTTATTCCTGTATAAACTCTTAAACTTTCTGAATAATTATAGTTTAATGTAATATTTGTCACTATATACTCATTTACTTTTCCATTTTTATTGTCATTATTTGTATAATATCCAGCACTATAAACAGTATCTGTTATTAATTTTAATTTCGATGTTAATTCATAATCTAAACCTAAATTCAACTTTTGATTAGGAACATCTGATATTTCATTTCCTTCTATTGATTTATTCCGATCTTTCAATATTTCTGTTTTTACTAAAGAATACCCTTCTCTAATAGTTAATTTTCCAAAATACTGTTCCGCATTTAACTCTAAACCATGTCTTCTTGTTTTTCCAATATTATGGTTTTTAAAATCCATCTTATCTAAATTTTCTGTAAATATTTCATCCTTAGTTTCTGTTAAATAAATTGCTCCGCTAACAAAACTTCCAAATATATTATCTTTAAATCCAGCCTCATATGTCATATATGTCTCTGATTTTAAATTATTATTTATGTATCTTCCATTTATTTTATTAACAAGTTGCGATGGTGTTGGAGAAGTAAATCCTTTTTCACCTTTTACATACACATTTCCTGTATCTGAATATAAATAATTCCCAACTAATTCATACGCCATATTTTCCATAGTTGTATCTCTATTTATCTTTTCATTAATTGGACTAGAAGAGTATTTTATATATTGTCTTCCTGTTTTATAATGTGCATATTCATATCTTATTCCTTGAGTGAACTCAAATTTATCTATTTTATTTTTATTTAAAACAAATACACTATGAGTTTCTTTTTTTAAATCATTAATATATTTTTCTGGACTAAACATTTCCATTGAACTATTTCTTTTTAGTTTATTATTTATATAATCGTAACCTAAAATCAAATTATTTCCTTCTCCATAATTTATTTTTAACTTAGGTTTAAATCCAGATTTTTTATCTGTAAAATTCATTTCATTTATTATCTTATATTGGCTTAATCCCATTATTTTTCCGTAATCATTTGTATCTGCAATCTCTGTCTCTTGATAGAATCCTAATATATCTAAAATTATATTCTCATTTATTTTATACTCATATTTTGCATTAAATTCATCTTTTTTTGTATCATTTGTTATTAACTT
>NZ_CAMQYW010000146.1 GCF_947039425.1 uncultured Cetobacterium sp.
ACGAATTCGTGACTGGAGTTCAGACGTGTGCTCTTCCGATCTTAATTATTCAAAAATTTCCAAATATAAATCTTAATAAATATATTGAATTTAATACTTTATTTTGCACAATTACCTTTATTTTTATAAATATAGCATTTTATAATTTTGTTAATACTCAAATTTATTTAAGTATTATTGGTTTTTTAGTTTTTGTCTATGGATGTTCAAATATTCTTTTAGCTACACCTATTTTTATCTACTTTGATTTAAATATTGATAAAAATTATTTAGGAAAATTTTATTCTTTAGGTTCTTTTTTAACTTTATGTTCAGCTCCATTTACATTTTATATAACTGGAGTCTTAATATCTAAATTTAATCCTTCTTTAGTGTCAATATATTACTTAATCTCTTTTTTAATATTTTATTTTATATTTTTCAGAAAAAAATTAAACTTATAAGTTAAACTTAATTTTTAATTTATCAGTAAAGCAAGATTGAAACTCTCTTTCATTAAAAGAACTTACTTTTAAAATTCCCATTAAAGAGTTAGTTAAAAATATTTCATCACACTCTAAAATATCTTTTAAAAAAAGTTTCTTTTGAAAGATAGGAAGGTTATATTCTCTACATTTTTCAAATATAACCTTTCTCATTGTACCTTCTAAGAGACCACAAGTTACTAAAGGTGTATATATTTTATTATCTTTTACTAAATAAATATTACTTGTAATACACTCTGTTATCTCATTGTATATATTAAAAAATAAACTTTCATTAAAACCTAATTCTTTAATTCTTTCAAGCTCTAAAATATTTTCTAAATAATTTAATGTTTTATGATAAATAATTTTTGATTTTGGATCTTTTTTTAAAGGACTTATTGTTAGTTTATACCCATTTTTATAGGTACTTTTTGTATATGAGAACTCTCTTTTTAAAATACTATAAAAGAATGAATCTCCATTTTTTCCTAAAGAAAATCTAAGGACATAGACTCTTTCATCATATTTTTTAATTTCTTTTTTTATAATTTCTAAAAATTCACCTAGTGACATATTAAAAAAAATATTTAGTTCTTTAGCTGAGTTTTTTAATCTAAGAAAGTGTTTTTCTATATTTAAAACTTTTAAATTTTCTACTTTCATTGTTTCAAAAACTCCATATCCATATAAAAATCCTTGTGTATTCTCTATTCTCTCCATTGAAGTGCCTCTTTTAAAGCTTTTCCTTTAATTAAACTCTCATCATACTCGCTTTGAATATGAGAATCCCAAACAATTCCACCGCCAACTTGATAATAAGCCATTTCATTTTTACAAAGAATAGTTCTTATAACAATACTTAAATCTATATTTCCATCAAAAGAGATATATCCAATTGATCCTGTATAAATATTTCTTTTAGTTCTTTCTAAATTTCCTATAAGTTTCATAGCACTTAGTTTTGGTGCTCCTGTTATTGATCCTCCAGGAAATGTGCTATTTAATATTTTTTCTATTCCTAAATTCTCCTTTAAAACTCCTTCAACATTGGCAACTTGTTGAAAAACTGTAGCATACTTTTCAATTGTAAAAAGATCATCCACTTTTACAGATCCAGCTTTAGATATTCTTCCAATATCATTTCTTTCTAAATCTACAATCATAAGAAGTTCAGACTGATCTTTTTTACTATTTCTTAAAATATTTTCATTTTCTATGTCCTCTTTTTCATTTTCTCCTCTTTTAATTGTTCCTTTTATAGGTCTTGTATCAATTTTCCCATCTTGAACTCTTATAAATCTCTCAGGAGATGATGAAACTATTGAAAACTCATTAAAATCTAAATATGCACCAAATGGAGCCTTATTTGTTTCTCTAAGCCTTTTAAAAAGTGTATATGGTGATTTATTTAATTTGCATTGAAATCTTTGAGTAAAATTAATTTGATATACATTTCCATTTTCTATATTTTCCTTAACTTTTTCAATTGAGTTGAAATACTCATTTTTTTCCATATTAACTTTAAATTTAACTTCATTATTATAAAAAGTATTAAAAACAACTTTTTTTTCTAACACTTTTTTCTCTAAATTTTCTAATATTTCATTAGTATTTTCTTTGAAATTTTGAACAACTATAAAAATATTTTCTTCTAAATTATCAATTATAATAGCTTCATTATATATTCCAAAAAACATATCTGGAATATTAACATCATCTATTTGATCTAATTTTATATTTTCTATCTCTTCTAAAAGATCATATGAAAGATATCCTAAAGCTCCTCCTATAAAAGGCAAATTACTTGTATTTTGTATCTTATACTTTTTCATAAGTAACTCTAAAACCTTAAAACTTTTAGAGTCTTCCTGTTTCCAAATAGTATTTTCAAATATTTGAACTTTTCCATTCTTGCTTTTTATTTTAATCATAGGATTACTAGCAATAATTGAATATCTTCCTAATTTTTCCTTGTTTTTTTGGCTATCTAAAAAAATACACATATCATCATTTACAAAATTATTAAAAATTTCAATAGGATCACAGTTAAGTTCAAGCTTTTTTATTAGCATATCTAACCTCCTTTAAAAAGTTTTCTAGTAACTCTAGTCCACATTCAGTCAAAATAGCTTCTGGATGAAATTGTACACCTTCAATTAAATAATCTCTATGTTTTAAACCCATAATCTCTCCTAAATCTGTTTGAGCTGTTATAATTAATTCTTCTGGTAAACTTTCTTTTTCAACAATTAAAGAGTGATAACGCGTTACATTTAAGGGATTTTTAAGATTCCTAAATACTCCTAAATTATTGTGAGTAATAGATGATACCTTTCCGTGAAAAGGAGATGACCCCTTAACTACATTTCCACCAAAGTATTCTCCAATAGATTGATGTCCTAAGCAAATTCCTAAAATTGGAAAAATTCCTTTTAAATTTTTTATTACCTCTAAAGTTATTCCAGCTCCCTTTGGATTTCCAGGACCTGGAGAGATAACAACAATTTCTGGATTTAGTTTTTTTATTTCATCTATTGTTATCTCATTATTTTTTTTTACTAAAATTTCCTCTTTTAAAACCTCAAAATATTGAACTAAATTGTAAGTAAAAGAATCAAAATTATCAATCATTAGTATTATAATAATCACATCCTTAATTAAATTTATTTAAGTTAAATTATACCATAATATTATTTTTTTATAAAAAAAAGTCACACAAAGTTTAACTTTGTGTGACATATTTCTCATTTAATTATAAAGATGAACCGTAGTTATCAGCTGTTAATATAGCAGCATAAACATCTTCAGGTGTTACTTTAAAGGGAGTATTGTGCATTGTTTCTCCAGGAGCACAAGAAAGCTCTGCAACTTTCATAATATCCTCTTCATTTATCTCTTTAATTCCCATTTCTTCTAAAGATACAGGAAGTCCAACTCTTTTACAGAAGTGTGCAACTTCTTCAATCTCTTCCATTGAATAGTTTTCTAAAAACATTTGAGCTAAAGTTCCAAATGCAACTTTTTCCCCATGATATAGATGATGACACTCTTTTATAGCTGTAAATCCATTATGAATAGCATGAGCAGCAGCAAGTCCACCACTTTCAGCACCTACTCCACTTAAATAAGTATTAGCTTCTATTATATTATTTAAAGCTTTTGTTGCAACTTTTTTTTCAGCTGCCATTAAAGCTTTTTCTCCATCTTCCATTAATGTTTCAAAACAAAGTTTTGCTAAAGCCTCTCCACCTTTAGTTGAATAACCTCCAACTAAGTTTAAAGAGTTCGATTTAATACAAGATTTAACTTCAAAATATGTAGCTAAAGCATCTCCCATTCCAGCAACTAAAAGTCTACTTGGAGCTTTTGCAATAATATCTGTATCCATAAGAATAACATCTGGATTATGAGGCAAGAATAGATACTCATCAAACTCTCCATTGTCATGATAAAGTACTGTAAGAGCTGTACAAGGTGAATCTGTTGAAGCTATTGTAGGAACTATCATTACAGGTAAGTTTAAAAAATATGCAACAGCTTTTGCTGTGTCTAAAGTTTTTCCTCCACCTACTCCTATAACCATTTTACACTGTTCTTTTTCTGCATGTTTTTTTAATTTTTCAACTTCATTTCTAGAACATTCGCCTTTAAAAATTTCAAAAGCAACATCTATATTTTCATTTTTAAAACTATGTTCTATGCTTTCTTTTGTTAAACCCATAACAAAACTATCAGCTATTACAAAAGACTTAACACTAGCATATTTTGCAATGTTTTTTATGGCACCTGCTCCTTGAATGTATTTACTTGGTGATTGTATTATCTGTTCCATAATTGTCCTCCATATAAACTATATTTTAATTTGTTTCATTATAGTTATATACAGAAAATGTATTTTGTTCAAGAAAAGAATTTTTTAGTATCTTCAATGTTGAAATTCGTACTGTTAATTATTCTTTCTTTCTATTTCAGAACTAAAATATATGTCCACATTTTACAAAATAAGAAAATTATGTTATAATATTAATATGTACAGATTTAGGAGATATTATTTTTCATCAAAATCAAATACAAACTTCACTTTAATAATTAAAATTTTGTCAAATCTTGACTTTTAAAAACCTTTTTTAATATTATTATAAACATCAAAATTACAAATATACTTATATTAAAATATCTCTTAAATTAAGAATTACTTCAATGTACATTGAAATAACTAAAATAGGAGGCAATATGATAAAAATAAGAAATGTATCTAAATTTTTTAATG
>NZ_CAMQYW010000147.1 GCF_947039425.1 uncultured Cetobacterium sp.
TTTTATTCTTTATTTTTTCCATTAAAGATAGATCTACTTTTCCCACAATAGCCTTACTTCCAATTAGGTTTGTTCCAAAGTGAGCTCCCTCTTCTTCAACAAATACAACTACCTCGTAATCATGATATAATTCTTTTTTATTTTCAAATAAAACTTTTCCAACTTCTAAAGCACCAATGACTCCTAAATTCCCATCTAATCTCCCACCGTTAGGCACTGTATCTATATGTGATCCACTTAAAACTATTTTTTTATTTTCTCCTACACCATTTAATCTTCCATGAAGATTTCCAATTGAGTCATACCATACATCCATTCCTATTTTTTTCATTTTTTCTATTAAAAAATCTTTTGATTTCTTATCTTCCTCTGTATAAGAAAATCTTGTACATCCATTTCCAACTGTAGTATTAAATTTATTCAATTCATTCAAATTTCTTTCTATTCTGCCTATATCTACTCTCATTATATCCCCCTAGTTTAAATATTTATGTATTACAAATATAATAATAAAATAAATACTTTTAGTCAATTAAAAGTATTTATTTTATTTAAATGTTTAATTTTCAAGCGAATTATTATTTTTTAAATCTTTTATCTAAAGAAAACTCTTTATTTCTTTCTATCTCTATACTTTTTGTCTTTCTATTGTTACTATAAAATAAAGAGGTGATTTTTATGAATATAATTTTTCCAACATGGTTACATTATCTATCTATAATTTCAATAATTCTTGGTATTTTATCTTTTTTCATAATTTACTTTGATATTAAAAAAAATCCACAATCTATGAAAATTATGAAATATGTTTGGCCAATTAATGCTCTTTGGTGTAGTCTTTTAGGATTACTTATTTATTATAAAATAGGTAGAGAAGTAAAAGATTCCTCTATGAAGATGGATATGTCAAATATGGATATGAGCAATATGAATATGTCAAAAAAACCTTTTTGGCAAAGTGTTATTTCAGGAACTTTTCATTGTGGAGCTGGATGCTCACTTGCGGATTTAGTTACTCCTTGGATTTTTATGATTTTTCCATTTACTATTTTTAAAAATCTAACTTTTGGAGATTGGACTTTAGCATACATATTTGCACTAATTATTGGAGTTGCTTTTCAATACTATGCTATCTCTCCTATGCTTGAACAAACAGGACTTAAAATATGGATAAGAGCTCTAAAAATAGATTTCTTTTCTTTAACATCTTGGCAAATTGGAATGTATGGATGGATGGCCATTGTTATATACTGCTTATTTGGTAGAATCTCTCCTTTTAAAATTGAGTTTTGGTTTATGATGCAAATTGCTATGGCTTGTGGATTCATTACTGCATATCCCACTAACTGGATTTTAATAAAACTTGGAATTAAAAGTGAAATGTAATTTTATCTTGACTATACAACACTAAAAAAGTATAATTAAAATATAATTTTTTAGGAGGTTTAAATGGATAAAAATACAATTTTATGTTACTGCAAAAATATATCTCTTGAAGATATTTTTAGAGTTATAGATAATGGAGCATCAACAACTATAGAAATTCTAGATGCAACTGGAGCTGGAACATCTTGTGGTAGATGTATCGATCGTATAGAAGATGTAATTGAGTCAATTATAGAAAAAAAGTAGATGGATTTTAATCCACCTACTTTTTTTTATCTCCCCCCAACTACTATTTCACTAATTTTAATTGTAGGTTGACCTACATTTGCTGGAATACTTCCTGAAACTGATCCACACATCCCTTGTCCATGTCCTAAATTATCTCCAACCATCTCTATTTTATTTAAAATATCAGGTCCATTTCCAATTAATGTTGCTCCTCTTACAGGTTCTTTTATCTCTCCATTTTCCACAATATATCCCTCCATAACAGAGAAATTAAAATCTCCAGTACTAGGGTTTACTGATCCACCACCCATATATTTAGCATATATTCCTTTTTCTGTATTTTTAATCATATCTTCTATCTTAGAGTTTCCATTTAATATAAAAGTATTTGTCATTCTTGAAGTAGGAGCAAATTTATATGATTGTCTTCTAGAACTTCCAGTACTCTCCATTCCCATTCTTCTTCCATTTAATTTGTCTATCATATATCCTTTTAAAATTCCATTTTCTATTAATAAATTTCTCTTTGTTGGTGTTCCTTCATCATCTACATTTGCTGATCCCCACTCATTTGAAAGAGTTCCATCATCCACAGCAGATACAACATCACTTGCAACTTTTTCACCTAACTTTCCAGCAAAAACTGAAAGCCCTTTAGCTACACTTGTTGCTTCTAATCCATGACCACAAGCTTCATGAAATATTACTCCTCCAAATTCATTATCAATAATAACTGGCATTTTTCCACTTGGAGCATATTCTGCATTTAACATAGTTTTTGCTATTCTTGAAGCCTCTTTTGCATACTCTTTCACATCTATCTCTTTAAAAAATTCAAATCCTTTTGAAGCTCCAGGTCTATAACTTCCTGTTTGCATCTCATTCATTTTAGATGCAATACTTTCTATTCCTATTCTGCTTCTTGTTCTACTATCTTCTACATAAGTACCTTCAGAGTTTGCTATTAAAACATTTTGAGTATAATCATTGTAATTAATCCTTACTTGACTAATACACTCATCATAATTTTTTGCAGCTTCATAAGCCTCTCTCATAACATCTATTTTTTCATCTTTTTTTACAGTTGAAGGCATCAATAAAATTTTATTATTATTTTCAATATCTTTTTTTAATAAATTTATTGTTATATCCTCTTTTGTTCCCTTTATTGCTTGAGCCGCTTTTTTAGCTGTTTTTATTAAATTCTCTCTACTCATATCATTTGTATATGCATATACTGAAAATAACCCCTTAAATATTCTAATTCCTATTCCAAAATCTTTTCCTGCAATAGCTTGTTCTACTTTCCCATCAACTAAATAAAATGAATCTCCACTTTTATTTTCTATAAAAACCTCTGAAAAATCTCCTCCTGTAGTTAGAGCTTCTCCTAAAATATCTTCAATTAATTTTTGATCTAACATTTAACTGGCCTCCTAAAATTTATATTAATAGATTTTTATTTTTTCCTCTTTTTTCAAAATATCTCCATTTAAACTTACTATTTCATCAAATATTCTACTTTTTAAAGTTCCACTTCCTTTATTTTCGTTACCTCTACACGCAATTTCTCCACATACAGACATTGCTAAAACTCCAAGAGACACACTTTCAAGAGTAATTCCATTTGCTCCTATTGAACTTCCAATTAAAGAGTTAATCATACATCCTGCCCCTGATACTTTTTCCATCACCTTATTTCCATTATATATCTCTATTAATTTATTTCCATCAGAAATATAATCTATCTCTCCTGTTACAGCAAGTATACATCCTAATTTTTTAGCTCCATTTAAGATTATATCCTTTGTATTTATATCTGCTTTATCTAGAGCATCTACTCCTCTTGAATTAGATACCTCATATAATATTGTTTTAATTTCTGATAAATTTCCTTTTATTACATCCACATAACTCTTTTCCAATATCTCTTCTATAAGCTCTTTTCTTGCATTAGTTGCTCCTACTCCAACAGGATCTAATATCAATGGTTTTAATTGTCTATTTGCAATTTTAGCCACCTCTACAGCCATAGAAACCATCTCTTTTTCCATTGTTCCTATATTTATAATAACAGAAGAAGCAAAACTAATTATCTCTTCCATCTCTTCTAAACAAAAAGACATAAGAGGTGACCCTCCCATTGCTAAGGTTATATTTGCACAATCATTTATGGCTACTGTATTTGTTAAATGGTAAACTAAAGGTGTTTTACTTTTTATATTTTCTAAATTTTTTGTTATTTTATTCAAAAATATTCTTTTATTTATCTTATCAAATATCTCTTTAGATTTTTTAGATGGATTTTCTGCTGCTAAAATCCCAGATATAATTGCAACTCCATCAGCTCCATTATCTATAACTTCTTCAACATTTAAAGAGTTAATTCCTCCAATAGCTATTACAGGTATATTGTAATCATCCTTTATTTTCTTTAGCATAGCTAATCCCATAGGAGTTGCAGCATCTTTTTTACTTCCTGTTGCATATATTGGACCAACTCCAATATAATCTATTTTTTCCTTTACAGAATTTTTAGCTTCTTCTAAATTTGAAACAGATAAACCTATTATTTTATTATCTCCTAAAATCTTTCGAGATTTTTCTATACTCATATCACTTTGTCCTAAATGTACTCCACTAGCATCTATTAATCTAGCTACTTCCACATTATCATTTATTATTAAAGGAACAGATAATCTATCTGTTATTTTTTTTAATTTTTTTCCTATTTCTACAAAACTATCTATAGAGATATTTTTTTCTCTTAATTGAACCATTGTTACTCCATTTTCAACAGCCCCTTCAATAGTTTTATATAAATCTTTATTGTCAAGTATTTCTCTATCTGTAACTAAACATAATCTATACATTTTAGCCCCCTTATAAGGTATTGTTTTTTTAATTATATCATAATTTTTTTTAAACTACTCTTTATATTTTTCCTCTTAAGAGGTATAATCAATTATAAATTTATTTTGGAGGTCATATGGAAATAAAAAAATTTATAGATAAAGTTTTTATAAAAGCTAATGAAATGAATCTCAAAGATTTTGAAATTTATTTTGTATCCTCTGAAAGTCAATCAATTAAAGTTTTTAATAATGAAGTTG
>NZ_CAMQYW010000148.1 GCF_947039425.1 uncultured Cetobacterium sp.
TGGGTATCAAATAAAAATGTTAAAAGTACAATGGCTAAACCACCCCAAAAAGCATGCATAGGAGCAAACTTAACTTTTGATGTTAAAAAAGATTTTACTTTTTCAACGGAAAAAGAGAAAAGATGTCCTGCTAATCCAAAAAAGATACCAGCAAAACTAGCAAGAATTATATTTAATAAAGTAGCTTCTGGAATATGTGTAACATGATAGACAGAGTGATGAACGTGCCACCAGTTTCTTGTTACTTCATCAGCAATAATAGATGATAAAAAAGCTGGGAAAATAGCTTCATAAGACATTTTTCCAATTACAAAAACTTCAAGGCCAAAAATTGCACCAGCTAAAGGAGTACCAAAAACAGAACCAAAACCAGCAGCAATACCAGAGATTAAAAGTATTTTTCTATCTGATTTGTTCAATGAAAAAATTTGTGTTAACTGATCAGCTAAAGATGCACCCATTTGAATTGCACTTCCCTCTCTACCAGCAGAACCACCAAATAAATGTGTTCCAACAGTTCCTATTAGAACAAGGGGGGCCATTCTAAATTTAATTACTCTTTTAGGTTCGTGTATCTCTGTTAGAATAAGATTGTTTCCACCAGCAACTTCTTTACCAAAATAATGGTAAGCTAAACTAATAATTAAACCTCCAATAGGTAAAAATAAGATTAAAACAGAATGTGTTTTTCTTGTTTCAGTTGCCCATTCTAATAGTTTTAAAAATATAGCAGAAGCACTTCCAGAAAGAATCCCGACAATAATAGTTAAAAATAACCATTTGAAAAGATAAGGAATAAGTGCTAGTTTAATATTTTTTATTTTGTTCATAAATAATCACCTCAGTTATAAATTATATACGGAAATTAAGATAAATTAAACCTAAAATTCAAAAAATACAGTGTAATGAAAATAAAAAAAGAAAATAAGACCTTTTGTAAGGAATATGAAAAGAATATTTTCTTAATTATATACGTTAATATTTAAAAACTTCTTTTTTTAGTAGAAAAAAAGAGGTTAATTATGTATAATAAATAACTATAGAAAGAAAAATTAAAAATTAAAATTTAATAAATAAAAATATAAGATAAAAAGGAAGGGATTTAAAATAGAAATACAGGTCTTAATAGAAAATAAAACTTCAAACAAAGAGTTAGCAAAGGAGCATGGCCTCTCCATTTATTTTGAAACAAATAATAAGAAAATTTTATTTGATGTGGGAGAAAGTAAAAAGATTCTTAAAAATGCAAAAAAAATGGGAATTAATTTGGAGGATGTTGATTATTTAATATTATCTCATGGTCACTACGATCATGGTGGAGGATTACCTTATTTTTTAGAAGTGAATAAAAAAGCAAAAATTTATTGTAGTGTAAATTATTTTAATAAGCATTTTAAAAAAATATTGGGAACGTATATAGATATTGGAGTTCCACATAAATATATGGATGTGGAAAGATTTAATTTAATAGAGGATACATTTGAACTTGAAAATATGACAATGTTTCATTGTAATAATGTTCAAAATAACAATCCATTAAATGAATGTTTATATACAAAAGATGAGTTTGATGATTATGTGAAAGATGATTTTAATCATGAATTAAACATAATAGTAAAAGAGGATGAAAATATTTTATTGACTGGTTGTGCTCATAAAGGAATTGGAAATATTTTAAGAAGAGCAAAAGAGTTGAATTATGACAGCAGTGTTGTTATTGGAGGTCTTCATTTTTCAAGTAGAACAACTTTAAATAAAAATGAAGAATATATAAAAAAGTCAATAAAAAAGATTAATAAATATAATGTGAGAGCATTATACACTTGTCATTGTACAGGTGATTATGGAGTGAAAAAATTAAAAGAGTATGCAGAAGCTTTGACAGTTCAAATTCATGCAGGGGATAGAGAAAAAATATAAAATGGGGAGTTAATCCCCATTTTTTAATTTCTCTTTTTCTTCTTGTTTTTTAATAGGATGCATTGTTATTTTTTCTGAGAAAATAGTATTGACAAATTTATCTTCTCGATAAGTTTTAAGTTTTAAAAGATCTTTTTTTAAACCAATGTATAAACTAAAACACATAGCTAGTAAAATAATACAAAATGGAAGTCCAGATATAATTACAGCAGTTTGTAATGCTCCGAGAGCTTTAGAACCACCAACAACGATTAAAGCTATAGCAATTGCTCCAATCATAAAAGACCAAAAGATTCTTTGTAGCATAGGAGAATCCTCTTTTCCACCAGAGGTTAAACTGTCAATAACAATAGCTCCAGAGTCAGCAGAAGTAACGAAGAATGAAATAATTAAAAATGTTCCTAAACCACCAAGTCCAATTTGCAACCAACTAGGAATATCCATATAGCTAATCATGGCAAAAAGTGCTGTTGAAACATTATTATTAACATCTTGAAAAAGTCTACCCCCATCACTCATAGCTTGATGAAGAGCAGTTCCGCCAAAAACAGACATCCATATAAAACTAATAATTGCAGGGATAATAACTACAGCAGTAACAAACTCTCTTACTGTACGACCTTTTGAAATTTTAGCAACGAATACTCCAACATAAGGAGAAGATGATATCCACCATGCCCAGTAGAATACGGTCCAATTTTCTTGCCACATAGCACTGCCCTGTTCTGTCCAAAAACTAATATCTATAAAATTACCAAGATAAACACCCAAGCTACTACTAAAAGCTCTTAAAATAAAAACTGTAGGACCTAAGAATAGAATGAATAGTAGAAATAAAAATGCCATCTTAATATTTAATTCAGAAAGTATTTTCACACCATTTCCAATACCAGATATTACTGAAAAAGTGGCAATAACAGTAATAATACAAATAGTAATAACCTGTACATGAATAGAGATTGGAATATTAAATAAAAAATTTAAACCAGAATTTACTTGTTGAGCACCAAAGCCTAAGGATGTTGCAAGTCCAAACAAACAAGCAATAACAGCAAGGATATCTATAATATCCCCAACGATTCCAAAAACTTTATCTTTAAATATTGGATAAAAAGTTGAACGTAAGGAAAATGGAAGACCTCTGTTATATGAAAAAAATGCTAAAGTTAAAGATATAAGGGCATAAATTCCCCAAGGTTGAAATCCCCAATGGAAAAATGTAAGAGCTAATGAGTTATTAATATCTCCTTTATTTCCAAACATAGGTAGAAGAGTATTGTAATGATAAAGTGGTTCTCCAACACTCCAGAAAACAAGACCAATTCCCATACCAGCAGAGAATAACATAGAGTACCATGAAAAATTACTAAATTCTGGTTTTGCTTCAGGACCTCCAAGACGAACTTCTCCAAGTTTGCTCATAGTTAAACATATGGGAAATATTAAAAAGAAATTAGTGGTAAGTACAAAAAACCAATTAAATTTTGAAGTTATAAAGTCTTTTGTAAAAGTAAGTGTTTTATCAGCATGAATAGGATCCTTTAATGTGTATAATAAAAATGCTAAAATGATAATACCTGAGATTAAAGAAACATGTGGATGAAAATCAAAACCGAATTTTTGAAAATTTCGTTCATGTAATAAATTAGTTTTTTCTCTAAGTGGATCAGTTTCATACTTTGGTTTTTTCCATTTGAAATTCATAAAAAAGCCTCCTTAAATTGTAGTACTTTCTTTAAAAAGTATAAGTCCATCCCAAATAGAACTCTCCATAATATTTTCCACTTTCAGGAGTGGCAGGATTTCCTCTATCTTCAAAATCACTAATGTCATATTTGTAGTAAGCTGATAAATCAACACTTTCTGTAAAAGAATAATCTGCATTTAAAATAAAAGAGTGGTATCCAAAGTTTTTAGAGATTCTAAAACCTGTATTAGTAGTTTCAGAATAATTTTCAGTGTCATGTAAACCAAGTCTATATTCCATATTAAGTTCTAATTTATTATTACTATAAATTGGAAAATAAGTCCGAAGTTGATGACTAAAAGATTCTTGAAGTAAACCGGAATCCTCTTTTGTACCTCTTCCAGTATACTTAATATAATCTAAATAATAACCAACAGTAACAGGTCCTAGTGCTATATTAGCTGGCATAATCTCTAACTCATAACAATCTTGTTCAGGGTTGTTACTATTAAAGGCTATGTACTGCAAATCTGCCCACCCTGAAAATATATTATAATCATATCCAGTTCTAAAATAATATTTATTGTAATCATTTTGAGCTCTCCATCTAACACCAGAGAAACCATATTTAAAGTTTCTAATAGCTTCAATTTGCATTCTAGCATGAGAATCTTCAAAGAGATCATCAGTATCTGAGGAAAAAACAACTCCGCCAATTAAAGAGTATTTCCAATTTTCAGTTTTTAAAATAACTTCATTTAAAAAGATGACTTCTTCTCCAATATTTTTTCCACCAGCAGTATTATCAATTTCGATATTTTGACCAACAGATATCTCTTTAAAAATAACTTGTTTATTTTCAGTAATATAAACAGAAGTATCATTTTGTTTTAATGGTTGTTCGATATTATCAATAGAAAAAGTTAAACTAGTAACATATAAAAAAGTATGCAATAATAAAATTTTATTTTTCAAATTATCCCTCCTAAATAATGTATTAAGTTATGTATGATTTTACTTGAAATCAAAGAAAATCCTTTATAAATTAAATATTTTATTAAATGAGGAA
>NZ_CAMQYW010000149.1 GCF_947039425.1 uncultured Cetobacterium sp.
GGAAATGAAAATAACAATAGTACTGATTTTATTAGGGGTGCTATGTTTTTAGGAATAGCAATTTTTATACAATCTATTCAAAATTTAATTGTAAAAAATGTAGCTAAAAAATTACATGCAATAGTTATAAGTGCATCAACTGCGACTCTATCGGGATTAATATACTTAGCTCTAGCTATCAATACTGGAAAAATTATTCAACTTAAAGAAGTTGCCTCAGGGTTATTAATTGGATTAAGTTTAGCAGGAATTTATGGAATGTTAACAGGGATGTTAATGGCTTTTTATATAGTTCAAAAACAAGGAGTTGTTGTTTTTAATATAATTCAATTGATAATCCCGTTATCGACAGCTATTGTAGGTTATTTTACATTGGGAGAAAAGATTAGCTTAAATCAAGGGATTGGAGCCTTAATAGTTATTAGTGGATGTATTGTTGCTCTAAAAAAAGCAAAAAGGAGGGGAAAGAGAAATGTATAAAGTTGGAGTCATAGGATTAGGACAAATTGCATATCATATAGATAAGGATCCTAACAGAAAGATTATTTGGAGTCATATAAAAGCTTATAAAAAGATTGCTAAAACTAATATATTAGGAATTTGTGATATTAATCATGATTTAGTTGAAAAAATAAAAAGTGAATGTAAAATTCCTAAAGGTTATACAAATTATGAAAATATGTTAAGTGAAAATAATTTTGATATTATTAGTATTTGCACCCCAATTCAAACTCACTACGATATAATAATAAAATGTGTTCAAAATGGTGTGAAAGCAATTTTTTGTGAAAAAACACTTTCTTATTCTTTGGAAGAAACAGAAGAAATAATAAAATTATGCAAAAAAAATAATGTTATTTTAGGAGTTAACTATATTTTACGTTGGGACAATTTAAATATTGAAATCAAAAATTTAATTGATAATGGCGCAATTGGTAAAATCTATACAATGGTTGGATATGGAGCGACAGCTCTACACACAAGTACAAGCCATTTAATAGACTTAATGCTTTATTTTAGTAATGGGAATCCTTTATGGGTAACTGGAGAAATACAAAAAGATTTTATAAGAATTGTACATGGTGTAGAAGATTGTGGAGGAATAGGAATTATTAAATTTGACACAGGAGCAATTGGGTTAATAAAAGGTGTTAGTAGTTCTCCTCAAAAATACATGTTAGAACTAGACATATTAGGAGAAAATGGGCGAATAAAACTATATAATAATGGGCTTGCTTATGATTTATATCAATATTCAGCAGAAATTAACACAGCAGGGTCTAGTTATGAATCTTTAAAACTTATAAAAACTCAACAAAAAAATAATGAAAATAAAAGAATGATAGATGCTATTTTAGATATAATAGATTGTTTAGAAAACGGAGGAGAGCCACTAGCAAATGGGAATTCATCATATAATTTAATAAAAATTATAGAAGGAATAAAAAATTCAGATAAAATAAAAAAAATTATTAAATTTTTCTAATAAAAATATTCGGGAAAAGAAAACAGTTATCCAGAGATTACAAACCAGTAAAAAATCTTTTAGCATTTGCTTTTTTTTTTAAAGAGTATAATCAAGTAAGACAACAATTAAGATTCAATGTTCGGAAAGCATTGTGTGAAAAAGAGCTAGGGGCGAAAACTAGCTCTTTTTTAATTCTTTATTTTTTTGAACTAATAATTGCTTTTTTCCCTCATTTTTTTCAGTTTTATAATATAATAATCTCATTCAGTGTCATAAACACTCCAGTTAATTATTTTTTATTTTTCTTCTGTAAATTTTGTTTATAATCTTTTATCCAATTATAATTTTCAATAAAAAGTTTTTGAGAGTTTTTATCATACCAAAACTTATTATCCTCCGCTAAAATCCAATAGACATTATTAATTTTGTTGGCTAATATATCATTTTTTTCTTGAATATGTCTTACATTTATAAAATAAAAATAACTAATTAAAACTAAAGCTACTGTAAACCAGATTATAGGTGCATAAATAAGCCAGCAAGCCTCTTGATCATACTTTGATATGGTTTTATCAGCATGGATTTCTATTCGCGTTTTAAAGCTATTTACAGCATTTTCCATTTTTGTGATTTGACTTTGAATAACCTCTTCATTTGAATTTATATATTTTCCAATTCTTACAATGTCCAGAGTTTCTACTTTTTCGGATAATCTCCTATTATTAAAATTTAAAATATCAGCCTTTTCATTTAAGGCCTTTTCTAGCTGCTTTAATTCTTCAATAGTTTTGTTCATATCTTCTAAAATTGCTAAAGTTCTGTTTTTCTCTTCTTTTTGCTCTTTGAATATATTCACTAACATCCTCCTTAGAAATCATCTCTTTCCTTTTGCCGTTCTATTCTTTTCTGTATTCCTTGTTCCTTTCTTGTTCAATTTGTTTTGTATATTCAAATCCAAACTCTAAATTTTCTTTAGTTAGTCTTGGATCATTAAAAGTTTTATTCAAATTTGATAATCTAAACTTTCTTTTTAGAGAACTAGCAAACTCTTCTTTAACCTCTAAAGTTATATGTTTTCTTTGAGGTTGCCAATCAAGAATAATCCCTTCTTTATCCATTTTTTCCTTAAAGTCATCTATAGATTTTATTTTTTCTGTTTCCAGGACTCTGGTTAAAACTGAATAAGTATTTACTATATCACTTCTTTCCTTTCCATTAAAATGATTCTCTATTGCTTTTCTTTTTTCTTTTGTATCAGTTGTTACATCTCCAATTTCCTTTCCAATCTTCTTAGTAATTTGAATTCTATGTTCCAACCCTATTTCATTAATAAGCTCTTTATATCTTGTTAAATCTTTTTTCTTTTGATTATGTTTTTTTCCATTCACAAAATTTACAGAGTTAACAATCATATGGCAATGAAGATTATTGCTATCATTATGAACTGATAAAAAAACTTCATGGTCTTTAAATTCTTTTTCACAAAATTTTTTTGACACTTCTAAAGCAAGTTCTGAATTCTTGAAATTTTCTTCAAATTCCTGAAATGCAATATCATAATCATCTGAACAATTTATTCCTAAAGTTAAATCTGATTTTTTCCCCACATAATCAAGAGCTGATTTAGCTCCTCCTTTTTGAATACTTGGATTTTTTATCGCTTTAAAGATTGCCATAATTCTTCAAGCTCCTCTCTAATTTCTTCAAAATTATCAATTTTATGACCTTTTTTTGCTAATTGATTTATATTATTTGATAAAGCTCTTTTTAAAATTAGCAATTCTTTTAAATTAGAATTAAATTCTTCAATATTTTTTATAGAACTTAATCTAATCAAATTTCTTACAAATTCATTTTTACTAACTTCAAGAACTTTAGCATTTGTATCTAATATTTTATAATCTTTTTCATCCAATCTCAAAGATACATTTTTCATTAAAATTATTCTCCTTTAATTTTTTTTTAAAAGTAAAAATAAAAGTTCCCGTTTTCATAGGGGAGTTTTGTTTTTACTTCAAAAGGGGTTTTAAGGGGATTGATCCCCTTAACAAGATGGGAGAATTGTAAGTCAACGAAGTTACGTCAATTAACCGTAACTTACCCCACCTATAAAAATAAAGTAATTTTTATAGGGATCTTTGTGTTTAACATTATCATAACTGATAGGTTTTATTTTGTCAAAATGCTTTTTATTTTTAGTTTTTTTAATTAGTGAATCTTTTAAACTGAAAAATTGGAAGAAAAGTTGGAGTTTTTTTATTTTATTATTAAAAAAATTACTTACTTTTTTTCTTGTTTGTAATATTTATAATATTTACGGTGTCTGAATCCTTAGTAAAATCAAAGCATCAAGATAGGTTACTACGGAAACAAATCAACTTATTACGGAAAAAAAATGTTTTTACAGATAGATTAAAAGAGATTCTAAAGTCATCATCAATCATATTTAAAGTGAGCAACTCTTTTACAAACTTTACAGATTCTTCAGCTATTTTATAGTCTATTTTATGTATTAGATCAAAATTTTCTGCAATGGGTATAAGTTCATTTGGATAAATATCTACAAGCTCTTTACTATAGCATCTAACAAGAGACTCTATCCCTATTATATTACTTGACGATATTTTCACCTTAGGTTGATAAACAGCATATAAATCTTCTAAATCTCCTTCTAAGAGCTCTAATATCTTTAATTCTCTCTCTTTTTCTCTAATAAAGTCTTCATCTGCTAAAACAACTTTAATTCCTTTTGTTTTCTTAGCTTTAAATAGAGCCATATCTGCATATTTAAATGATATTTGAATATTTTCATCTAACTCTTTCTTATGTAATCCAACACTATATGATAAATTATATTTTATAAATAAAGGAGATTCTTTTTTTATCTCATCTAACTTATTACAAATATTTTCAATATTTTCTAATAACAATCCATAAAACTCATCACCTGAAATTCTAAATATATAGCTCTCTTTAAATTTTAACTTTAAAAAATTAGATAACTCTACAATTACCAAATCTCCAAAATTATGTCCATATTTATCATTTAACTCTTTAAAATTATCTATATCAATAACAAATGAATAACCACTTATTAGAGAACTTTCATATTCACAAAACTCATTAAAAACATTCCTATTTGGAAGTGGTGTTAGTATATAAATATAGACATAAAATTTCGATTATTGTAAAATAAATT
>NZ_CAMQYW010000150.1 GCF_947039425.1 uncultured Cetobacterium sp.
ATTTATTACTAATGAAAAGAGAGGGTAAATTAGATAGTTTAACTAAAGATTCTAGAGTTATTATTCAAAAAAGAAATCCTCAAACAGGTATTTTTGCTGTTGAAGAAAAATAAAAAATAACATAATTTACAAAATCCCCTTAAAAGCTTACCTTTATAAGGGGATTCTTATTTTAAATATTTTTTATAAATAAATCATCAATATTTTCTTCTTTTTCAATTTCTTTATAAGCTAAATATTGATTATTATAAATTTTAGCATCATTTATATTTTTTGTTAAATATTTCATTGAATTTATATAAAAAATATCTTCAAAACCTTCATTTTCATCTCTCCATACTTTACATATAACATACTTACCTTTATAATTTTTTAATCTGTATTTTTTAAAAAATATAATAAATATTTCCAATAAAAATCTAATTAATAGTAATCCTGAACTTATAACTGAAGCTAAATTTACTATTTCTGTATATTTCATATCTGTCCTTTCTTTTATATTCTAACTACAAATACATTTAATGAGATATTCTGACTAAGTAGAGCAACCAAGGCATCCTCTTCAGTATTAAACATAATAGTCTTATCACCTAATAATCCATAAGCTATTCCATCATTTCCATAAATAGACACATACTTTAATATTTTATACTTATTTGTCTCTTCTCTATCTATAATACAAAATACAAATTTACCCTTATATTTTTTAATTTTAAGTAATTCACTAACAATTCTATATATTCCTCTCACTGAAAAAATAAATATTGCTAATGACAATACAATTGAAACTAATTCTTTTAACATAATTCCTCTTTCATAATTCTAATTATTTTATTCACTTTCTACAAATATTACTTTTTTTCCATCATCTCTCTTACCTAAACAATTCCCTAATATCTTCATACTTTCAAAACAAGATTTTTCATCTAAATAAAAAGAACACAACATACAAATATCCAATTTTTCATTGTGAGATAATTTTAAAGTACTTATGTCTATAGGAGTATAATTTACTCCATTCATTTCTCTACTTTTACTAATTTCTAATTCCATAAAATTCACCTCACTTTATTTAATTCCCTTTTTATCTAGTATACTCTTATTAACTTAATTTACAAGGAAAATAAAATATTTCAAATCTTTGTTTTTTAATTGAAAATATTAATAATAACTATGATATACTATATCATCTAAAAATTTAATATAAAAAATAATTTATTTTATAAGGAGGAAGCAATTGAAAATAGATATTCAATTATTTAAATTACAAGATAAAAAATATAAAGAATTTCATAAAAAATTAATCCCAAATATTAAAGAGGAAAATATTATAGGAGTAAGAGTCCCTATTTTACGAGCTTTTGCTTCTTCTTTTTATAAAACAAATAAAATTCAGGCAATTGAATTTTTAAATACTCTACCTCATAAATATTACGAAGAAAATAATCTTCATAGTTTTTTTATCGAAAATATTAAAGATTATAAAGAAACTTTAATATATACTGAAAATTTTCTACCTTATATTGATAACTGGGGAACTTGCGATTCCTTCTCTCCAAAAATATTTAAAAAATACCCCAATGAGATTTATGATAAAATAAAGATATGGATTAATTCAGATAAAACATATACTGTTAGATTTGCAATTGGACTCCTTCTTCGTAATTATCTTAATGATAATTTTAATATAGAGATGTTATACTTAGTTTCAAAAGTTAAATCTAATGAATACTATATTAATATGATGATAGCTTGGTATTTCTCTACAGCTTTAGTAAAACAATATGAATTAACAATTTATTTTCTTGAAAATAAAATCTTAGATAAATGGATTCATAATAAAACTATTCAAAAATCTTGTGAAAGTTTAAGGTTTTCAAAGAAACAAAAAGAGTACTTTAAAAGTTTAAAAATAAAATAATTTTAATTTTCATATTGACTTTTAATTTCTATGTGGTAATAAAGATAGCATAAACTTTATCTAACATAATTTGGAGGTCAATATGTTTCTAATAATTTTACTTTTAGCAATTTGTGTATACGTACTTATTCAAAATGATGTTGAAGAAAATAAAAATTCTAAATAAATTTTATCTTTTCCTTAGAATCTTTGATATAATATACTGGTAAATTAATATGCAAGGAGTGTTTCTATTGAAAAAAACAATAAAAAAAGGGGAGTTACATCCTAACAATCCCCATAAAGGAAAATATAATTTTAAAATACTAACTGAAAATTTACCTGAACTAAAATCTTTTATTATAAAAAATCCAAATGGTGAAGATACAATTGACTTTAGTAATAGTAATGGAGTTATTCTTCTTAACAAAGCTTTAATTAAAACATACTACAATGTTGATTATTGGGATATTCCAAAAGGATTTTTATGTCCTCCTATTCCTGGTAGAGCAGACTATATCCATTATATAAACGATCTTTTAACTTTAGCTAAAAAAGATAATATAAATGTTTTAGATATTGGAACAGGTGCTAATTGTATCTATCCTATCATAGGAAGTCAAACATATAATTGGAACTTTACCGGTTCAGATATTGATCCTAATTCCATTGAAAATGCTGAAAAAATTATTAATGCAAATGAAAATTTAAAAAATAAAATAAAATTAAAATTACAAAAAGATAAAAATCATATTTTTGTAGGAATCATAGAAAAAAATAATTATTTTCATCTAACTATGTGTAATCCTCCATTCCACTCCTCACTGGAAGAGGCTTTGAAAGCTAATAAAAGAAAAGTAAATAATCTTAGTAAAGATAATAAAAATATTAAAGATGGTTTAAATTTTGGAGGACAAAAAGCAGAGCTTTGGTGTTCTGGAGGAGAGCGTCTTTTCTTAAAAAAAATGGCCAAAGAAAGTGCTCTTTTTTCATCTCAAGTATTTTGGTTTTCATCTTTAGTAGCTAATAAAGACAATATAAAGCCAACTATAAAAGTTCTTGAAAAACTTGGAGCTAAATACAAAATTTTAGAGATGAGTCAAGGACAAAAAATTAGTAGAGTTTTAGCTTGGACATACTCTAAAATTTAAATATTTTCTTGCATGGAACTATAATTTTTTAGTTCCATTTTTTAATCTAAAAAATTAGCTTCATTATTAATAAATTCTTGAAATTTTTCTATAAATCTACAAAGATGAAATCCATCACATACTGCATGATGAACTTGTATAGATAAAGGAATTAAATATTTTTTATTGTCTAATATAAATTTACCAAAGGTGAATATTGGAAGATAATAATCATATGCATTTTTTAAATTTAAATTGAATCCATCAAAACTATTCCAAGGAATCATAGAAACTGGAAAAGTATTTTCAGGAAGATTTTCTTTCCCCATTATTTTTATACTATCTCCATATTGAGAGATATTAAAAATATAAGATTTATAAAATTCAGAATAACATTTTATAGAATCAATCCAAAAATTAGTAAACAATTCATTTCCTTCTTTTAAATAAGTATAGCAAGGATATACTTTTTCATAAATTCCTAAAATCCCCTCAGAATTTTTATTTATTCTAAATTCTTCAACTTTATTAATAGTTTTTGTTAAAGCAAATATTAAAGCTGGATAAATTTTTAAATTCATTTTTTTTAAATTAGTTATATCTATCTTAGTTGTTAAACTTATTGTGCAAGGTGTATCTTTTGAAAAATGTTCATAATATTCTTTTCTTTTCCATGTTTCAATATTAATTTCTTTAAAAATCATAAAAACCTCCAATTTTTTATCAAAGTTTAATATAAAAAATAATAAATTGCAATAAAAACTCTTACTAAGTAGTCTTAATTTTAAATAGTCATATTGACTTATTTCTATTATTAAAGTATATATTAGAGTATTTTAATCTTTGTATAAGGAGTAAAAAAAATGAATAAACCAATAAAAATAGAAAGAAATTTAAGTATTATAGCAATGGACTATTTAAAAGTAGCTAATGTTAATACTATGATAGAGTTAAAAAAAACTATCTATTGGGAATATTATATAAATGAAACCAATAGAATACTGGGGATAGTTGTAGATAAAGAAAAAGAAATAAAATCAATGGAAAATGAATTGTTATGTTCCCAATGTAAAACTAACTTAGGGTTTAAACAAGGTAATATTTATTTGATAGAGGACAATTTAAAATTTATGAATGATTTATCAGAAATAGTTATTGTTTGTAAATGTGGTGAAAAGAATATATTTAAAAATATAAAATAAAATGAGTGGGTAGGGTACTTTTAACATAGTATCCTTTTTTTATTCTAAAAAATTTAAAAAATAACAGGAGCAAGAAAATGGAATTTGATATAAAAGAACTAGAAGAATTGAAATTTATTCATAAAATAAGATGTGTTAAATGTAATAAATTACTAGGTGGAGTATTGGAAAATGGATATGTTACGAGCTGTAAAAAAGGAAATCACTACTCAAATGGAGATTGCCATATATTTATTTGTGGAAAGAATGAAAAAGCCATTGCAGAATGTGGGGCTGTAACAACAGTAGAAGTGTCTAAGATTAGAGAAAAACTTAAAAATAAAACATATAAAGAGTTTTATAAAGAATAAATATTGAAAATAAACTATGAAATTAAAAAATGTAAATAGGAGAACTGAATAATGGAAAAAGTAAAAATAAAAGGAAA
>NZ_CAMQYW010000151.1 GCF_947039425.1 uncultured Cetobacterium sp.
CTTTAATGTCATTTTTAGGAATAGAAAAATTCTCAAGTGAAATATCAGATTCTCCTATTGTTGAATCAGATGTTTTATTCTTAATGGGTGTTGGGGCAAAGTATTATTTTTAATTAAAAGAAAAATAAATGGAGCCATTAGGCTCCATTTTTTATAAATGTTACAAAAGAGGAGATATATATGAAATACAAAGGAATTATATGTGATTTAGACGGAACTCTTTTAAATAAAGAGCATACAATCACTCAAGAAACAAAAGATATAATTAAAAAGGTTATAGAAAAAGGGGTTAAATTTTTTATAGCAACAGGAAGACATCACTGTGATGCTATTACTTTTAAAAATATGTTAGAACTTGATAGTTTTTTAATAACTTCAAATGGAGCTAAAGTTCATGATTATAATAATAAAGAGATTTTATCAAATAATATTTCTAAAGAACTTTCTAAAGAGTTGTTTCAGTATAAATGTAATGAAAAACTACATAAAAATATATATTTAAATGATAAATGGTATGCTGAATCTCCACTTGAAGGAGCTCTTTTATTTCATAAAGAATCAGGATTTCATCACGATATTGTAAATTTTGATACATTGGTTGGTAATGAAGCAACTAAATTTTTCTTTATGTGTGAAGATGAAGAGTGTATTACTAATTTAGAAAAAGATTTAAAAGAAAAGTTTTCTACTGGATTAAATATAACTCAATCTCTTTCTACATGTCTTGAGGTAATGAAAGAAGGGGTTTCAAAAGCTAGTGCTATTAAAGAGGTTCTAAAAAGAGAGGGGCTTAATAGCGATGAGGTTATCGCTTTTGGAGATGGTCTTAATGATTTAGAAATGTTATCATTTGTTGGACAAGGATTTATTATGGGAAATGGAAGTAAAAGATTAAAAGAGTTACTTCCAAATAATGAAGTTATTAAAACAAATGAAGAAAATGGAGTAGCTGAGAAATTAAAAGAATTATTCTTATAAAAAATACCCCTAGCTAAAATTAGCTAGGGGTATTTTTTAAAAATTAAAGAATTTATTAAAAAACCCTTTTTTTTCTTGAGTATTATTTTCTATTTTTTTAGGTTCGAAAATAGATTTTACTTTTTCAACAATATTAGTATCTGTTTTAATTTCAGGAGCTTCTGAATATCCTAAAACTCCAGCAATTCCATTGGAATATTTTTTATCTGTTTCAACTTGCATTCTACCTCTTCTTAAAAGAAAAGATTTTGTAGGTTTAGTAGTTGTCATCAATCCTGTTAAAGGATCAAGATTTTGATAAAAAATCTCATCGTTTTGAACATGATTTTCTAAGAAATCAAATTTTGTAGGAGTGTAAATTCCTTTTTCAATAAGGTCTTTATAATAATTCTTCCAAATAGGGGCAACAGTCCCCCCTCCAGTAGCTTTAATTAAAGGATCATTATTATCATATCCTAAATAAACTGTAGTAACTAAATCTGGAGTGAAACCAGCATACCAAACAGTTCTAGACTTATTTGTTGTTCCAGTTTTACCACCTTGAGGAATTGTTTTTCCATTAACAATAACTTTTGCTCTTCTACTTGTTCCTTGTTTTACAGAATTTTGAAGCATATTAGTCATTAGTGATATATTTAAACTATCAAATTTAGATTCTATTTTAGGGTTAGATTCATAAAGAGTACTCTTAAATTTATCTACAACTTTTAGAACCATAGTTGGTTTAACAACATATCCACCATTTGCAAAGATAGCATATGATTCTGCAACTTGAAGTGGTGTTCCTTCCATTGTTCCTAAAGCAGATGTTAAATTATCTGGAATTATAAATCCATTTCCAATTTTATTCATATTATCCATAAGAGCTCTAATTCCAACTTTTCTAAGAGTTTTAACAGAGACTATATTCTGCGATTTGTCAAACCCTTGCATTAAAGTCATTCCGTTTAGATATCGATCTCCATAATTTCTAGGAGCCCATTTCCCAAAAACGACTCTTGAATCTTCCACAACAAGATTTTCTTCATAACCTTTATTTAAAGCTGTAAAATAAATAAATGGTTTAAAAGATGATCCAAGCTGTCTTCTAGCTTGTACTCCTCTATTAAAGTTTCCAGTTTTAAAGTTTTTTCCACCAATAATACTAATAACTTCTCCATTTTTAGCATCTATTGTTACCATTCCACCTTGAAGTTTTTTATCATTTTTTAAACGTGGATAATTTTCAAATACATTTTTAGCTACTTTTTGATAGTTTAAATCAAGAGTAGTATAAACATTTAATCCATCGTTATATATAGTTTTCTCATCAAAATTATCGAATAAGAATTTCTCTACTAAGTCTGTAAAGTCAGGAGCATTAAAATCTACCTTCTTTTTAGAAGATGAATAAACTATTGTAACATTTTCATCTTTAAAATCTTCAGGAGTTGCCTTAGATTCATTGATAAATTTATGTTTAATTGCAATATCATATTCGCTTTGAGTAATAAACTTAAATTTTAACATTTGTCTTAAAATAAGCCTTTGTCTATATATAGATTTTTTTAATCTAGTTCTTGGATTGTAAAGATTAGGTCTATTTGGAATTCCAGCAAGTAGTGCAGATTCTGCAAGATCTAAAGCTTGAACTTTTTTTCTAAAAAAATTATCAGCTGCAGTTCTAACTCCATAAGCACCTGATCCAAAATATATTTCATTTAAATATTTTTCCATAATTTCAGCTTTAGTATACTTTCTTTCTATTTCAAAAGTTATAATAACCTCTTTAATTTTTCTGGAAAGTTTTTTCTCATGAGATAGAAAAGCATTTCTAGCTAATTGTTGAGTAATAGTACTTCCACCTTGAGCTGCTCTACCTGATTTTAAGTTAACTAAAGCTGAACCTAAAATTCTAAAAGGATCTATTCCATAGTGAGTTAAAAAATGTCTATCCTCAATAGCAATAAAAGCATTTTTTAAATTATCTGGAACATTTTTTATATCAACAAGCTCTCTAGTTTCTCTAGAGATTACATCTATAACTTCACCATTTCTATCATATATAGTTGTTGGAACTGGAGGGCTATAATTTTCAACAAGTTGAGATACATTAGGTAACTCTTTATAATACTTATTTAGAATAACACCAACTCCAATAGTTCCTACAATTCCTAAAGATACAATGAATATGGCAAGGTATTTAACAATTTTCCACTTCATAAGATATCTCCAATTCTAAATTATTTTGAATTTTTTTGTCTTAATTGTCCACAAGCACCGTCAATATCAGTACCTTTTTCTCCTCTGATAGTAACGTTAACTTTTCTAAAGTCTTTTAAATAACCATAGAATTTTTCGATTTTCTTTTGTGATGGTCTTTGTAATTCACTTCCTTCAACAGGATTGATAGGTATTAAGTTTAATACATGATCAAAGTTATGTACAAAGTCAGCTAAGTGAGCTGCATCAGTTTCAGATACATTAAAATCATTAATTAAGATATACTCAAAACTAATTCTTCTTTTAGTTTGTTTTTGATACTGTTGAAGAATAGGGAATAAATCTTCTAATGGATACTTTTTGTTTATTGGCATTAATTCACTTCTTTTTTCATCAATTGCACAGTGTAAAGATATAGCTAATTCAACTGGTAATTTTTCCTCTAGTAATCTTTCAATTCCTGGAATTATTCCTGATGTTGAAATTGTAATTCTTCTTTTTGAAACATTAACTCCATTTTCACTAGAAAGAATTTCAATAGCTTTAATTACATTATTTAAATTTAGTAATGGCTCTCCCATTCCCATAAATACAATATTATTTATACCTAAACCTTGCTTGCTTAATCTTCTTTCTATAGTATAGAACTGATTTACAATTTCATTAACTTCTAAATTACGAGTAAATCCACCCATACCAGTAGCACAGAATCCACAACTTACAGCGCATCCTACTTGTGAAGATATACAAAGAGTTGTTCTATCTTTGTGTCTTAAAATAACACTTTCAATAGTGTTTCCATCAGCTAATTTAAATAGATACTTTTCTGTTTTATCTTTTTTTGAAACTTGATGTTTTAATAAGTTTAAGAATGGAATATATGTATTTTCCATTAGAATTTCTCTATCTTTTAATGAGATATTAGTCATATCGTTAATATCTCTAACTATTTTTTGATTTAACCATGTAAAGATTTGTTTTCCGTAAAACTTTTTCATTCCTAAAGAAACAACTAATTCAGTTAGTTCTTTTTCATTTAAATTAAGTAAATTTATTTTATTTGACATATTTCCTCCATTTTGATAATGCTTAAGCTATATTATACCAAATATTTCACTTGTTTACAACAGGTTTATAATTTCATCTAAAGTTAGTTCTCCTTTAAAATTTCCTCTATCCTCTTTTCCCCCTCCTTTAATATTTAAAACATTTGATAATTTTTTTATAAAAAGATTACAATTTATATTTTTACTTGATATTAATCCCCCTTTATTCCAAATTCCAATAAAAGTAAATTCTTCTGGGATTAATTTAACTAATTCAGTTATTACATTGATATTCTCTTTTAATAGTACATATTTAACTCCATTTTTTTCAATAGTATAAGAAGTTAAATTTTCTTTTAAAAGCTCGCAGTATTTATTTGTTATACTTTTAAGTTCATTTTCTAATTCTATTTTT
>NZ_CAMQYW010000152.1 GCF_947039425.1 uncultured Cetobacterium sp.
CTTATCTTTTTCTCCAGCTATCTGTCCTTTTAAACTTAGATTTATTTTTAATTTTAACTCTTTAAAAAGTTCTTTTTCTGTTAATTTATTTGTATTAATATAAAAATTATATTTTAAATTTTCTCTATTTATCTTTCCCTTTATAAACAATAATTCCTCATTTTTAGAGTTTTTTAAAGTTAATTTTTTTATAGATATCTCTTTATTTTTTTCCTTACCTCTAATATTAAGCTTATAATCTTCTAAAAGATTTTCTATTTTTAAATTAACTTGATCTAAATTATTTTTTTTCAAATCATATTCAAGTGCTATTTTAGAATTTTGATACAATTTAATCTTTTTATTTTCTTTTTCATAAACTCCATTTAAATTAAAATAGTTTGATTTAACATCAAAAAGCAAATCTTTCTTTTCTAAATCTAGACTAACTTGATAATTTAATTTTTTTTCTAAACCTAGTGATTCTACAAACAAATTAATATCATTTCCATCTAAGCTTAATTTTCCATCTTTGTATACTAATTTTCCATTTAAATTATTAAATTTAATCCCGTACAGTTTAAATGGTTTTGCATCATATTTTACTGTTGCATTAAATCCAAGATCTGACTTATAAAATAAATTAACACCAATATTATCAAAATCTACATTTCCTAAAGGAAGATTTAAGTCACCTAACAATTTATATTTTTCAGCAACTTTAAAAGGTAAATCTTTTAAGGTTAAATCAACATTAACCCCATCTTGTTCATTATATCTAACTTTAAATTGTCCTGGATTAGTCCCTAAAAAATAATCAAAATCTACATCTATTGAATCACCTTTAAATTTTATATCACCATTAATACTTTTAACATCTTCTGAAAGTCCTAAATATTTAACATCTCCATTAGATAAAGTTGCATTCCCAAATAGACCGCTTGTCGCTATTTTTAAATCCATATTAAATATCCCTGTCACCTGAGAAATATCTGGATCATCATATCCATATTGAACTAACTCTGGTGTTACTTTAATATTTTCTAAAATAATATCCATATCTAACTTTTCTTTTGAATTGTTAAACTTATATATATATTTCTCTTTACCTTTATTTCCAGTAAATTTAAGATCAATTCCAGTTTTTTTATTAAAAGCTACATAACCCTCTACATTATCAAGCTCTCTTTTTATCTCTCTAGAATAAGTTGTATCTTCATATAATAATTTTCCATTATTTACAACTATTTTATCAATTGGAACTGCTGCTCCTGCCTTGCTATCATCTTTTGAATCTGAAGAATCTCCACTTGAAAAAGCATCAACTATATTAACATCTTCACCTTTTCTATGAATATTCACCCATGGATCATTAACAATAATTTCTTGTAATCTTAATTTTTTTAAAGATTCTTTAGAATATAGTATTTTTACACTTGGTGAAGCAATTATAACTTTTTTACCCTTTGATAATGTTAAATTCTTTATATCTATCTCTCCAAATTTTGGAAATTTAATCTCTTGAGTTGATATTGTTGGTCCTACTACTACTTTTAATATAACCTCCACTATTTTTGGAAGTTGATACTTTACCAATAATCCTCCACTTAAAAGAATAAAAATAGGAAGAAATATGAATATTATTTTTTTATATTTTTCAAAAACTTTCATATTTCCTCCTGAATTTTCATTATAATGGTTTTTTTAATGCCACTCCAGCTCTTCTTGGATATTTTTTATCTGTTGAGCTCTCTTTCAATACTTCTACAACTAATCTTTCATCTCTATAATTTGGTAATTCATATCTATGAACTGTAACTATCTTTGATCCTAATATTTTTAGTGCATTTTCTGATTGATCTTCCTCTTCTGTTCCAACCATTTTTTGTGCTAAAAATACTCCATTAACTTTTATAAAAGGTATCATATACTCTAAAATAACATTTAATTTATTAACCCCTCTACATAATCCGATATCAAAAGTTTCTCTATTTTCTTCATTGATATAATCTTCTGCTCTTGAATTTACAACTGTTACATTATCTAAAGATAACATCTCTTTTACTAATTGTAAAAATGTTGTTTTCTTTCCCACAGAATCCATTAAAACAAATTGAATATCTGGATTAAATATAGCTAAAACCATACCTGGAAACCCTGCTCCTGTTCCAATATCAATAGCTTTTTTACATTTTTTTTCCAACAATAACTTTTCTAGTAATAAAGAATCTAAAAAATGTTTTTCCATTGCATCTTGTAAATCTCTTATTGCTGTTAAATTAGTATGTTTATTATACTCAACTAAATAATCAAAATATTTAATTAAATTATCTATTTTTTTATCTGTATACTCTAAACCTATTTTTTTTACACCATTTAATAAATACTCTCTCATTAATTATTACCTCTTATCTTTAAATACATTAATAATACTTGAATATCAGCTGGAGATACTCCAGATATTCTTGAAGCTTGACCTATATTATACGGTCTTACTTGTTTTAATTTATCTATAGCTTCCTTTGGTAAATTTGATAATGAGTCATAATCCATATCTGCAGGTATTTTTTTAGTCTCTAAACCTTTGTGTTTTTCAATCATTTTTAAAGATTTTTGAATATACCCAGCATATTTCACTTGAACTTCAACTTGATATTCAGTATCAATATCATACTCTCCTAAATCAAACTTCTCTATTAATTGAGATATGTATTTAATATCTTCATAAGTAACTTCTGGTCTTCTTAAAAGTTCAATAAGAGTTATTCCTGATTTTATTTCAGGCTCATTTGACTTTAATAAAATTTCATTTACTCTTGGATTAGTACTTCCAACATGCTGATTTTCTAAAAGTTCTATTATTTTATCCACATCTGCTTGTTTTTTTTGTACTCTTGCAAACTCTTTATCAGAAACTAAACCAATTTCATGTCCTAGTCCACTAAGTCTTAAATCAGCATTATCTTCTCTTAAAATTAATCTATATTCAGATCTAGCTGTAAACATTCTATAAGGCTCATTAGTCCCTTTAGAAACTAAATCATCAATTAATGTTCCTATATACGAATCTGCTCTATCTAATATAACTGGTTCTTTTCCCAAAACATTTCTAGCAGCATTTATTCCTGCTATTAATCCTTGAGACCCTGCTTCTTCATATCCTGATGTTCCATTTATTTGTCCCGCTAAATATAAATTATCTACTTTTTTTGTTTCTAAACTATATTTAATCTCTTCTGGAATTATATAATCATATTCTATTGCGTAAGCATATCTCATTATTTTAGCATTTTCTAAACCTTCAATTCCTTTTAACATTTCATATTGAACATCTGTAGGAAGTGATGAAGAGAATCCACTTACATATACTTCATTTGTATCATAACCCTCTTTTTCTAAAAATAGATGATGTCTATCTTTATCTGGATATCTAAAAACTTTATCTTCAATAGATGGACAATATCTTGGTCCAGTTCCTTGAATAGTTCCATTAAATAGTGGTGACTTATCTTTATTAGATATAATTGTATTATGAACGTTCTTATTAGTAAATACCATATGACAAGGTATCTGTCTTCTTGTTAAAACTTCATCAGCTGTTGTTCTACTTGAGAATTTTAATACTCCAGTATCTCCTGGTTGAATATCTACTTTAGAGTAATCTATTGTTCTTGCATCTATTCTTGGGGGTGTTCCTGTTTTAAATCTTCCTAAGTTTAATCCAGCAGCTTTTAACGACTCTGGCAACTCTTCTGAAGATAACTCTCCCATTCTTCCACCTTTAAACTGTTTATCTCCAATATGAATTAAACCTTTCATAAATGTTCCTGTTGCAATTACAACAGCTTTTGCTCTATATTCTACACCCTCTTTTATTTTTACACCTATAACTTTTCCGTCTTCAATTATTAAGTCTGTTACCATTCCTTGAATAACATCTAAGTTTTCTGTATTTTCAAGAGTTTTTTTCATTTGTTTACTATAGTTAACTTTGTCCGCTTGAGCTCTTAACGATCTTACTGCTGGACCTTTCTTTGTATTTAATACTCTTATTTGAATAAATGATTTGTCTATATTTCTACCCATCTCTCCACCTAAAGCATCTATCTCTTTCACTAAATGAGATTTTGCAGGTCCTCCTAAAGATGGATTACATGACATATATCCAATATTATCTAATAATATTGTAAATATTGCTGTTTTTACTCCCATTCTTGCTGAAGCTAGTGCTGCTTCACACCCTGCATGTCCTGCACCAACTACAATTACATCAAAATTTTGCATTTTTGCTCCCTTCTATCTCTATAAATTCTTTAATTCATTTGCTGTTTTTGCATCTGTAATTACCAATAAAATATCTCCTTGTTCTATTATTGTTTCTGGTGATAAATTTGGTATAAAGTTCTTATTCCCTTTTTTTATTCCAACTATATTTACATTATATTTTTTTCTAATATCTAACTCAATTAAGGTCTTTGCCCAAAATACTTCTGGAGCTTTTATCTCTGCTAATAAAAAATCCCTTGAAAATCTAAAATGTTCAATCATATTTGGATCCATTGCTGCTAAAGCTGCTCTTTTCCCCATATATTCTTCAGGATATATTACTTGATTTGCTCCTATTTTTTCTAAAACTTTACCATGTCTTCTTGAAAT
>NZ_CAMQYW010000153.1 GCF_947039425.1 uncultured Cetobacterium sp.
TTCAAATAAATCTTGTTCATATTCTAAAAATGCCGAAAGTTTTTCTATATTCTTTGGTTTCCATTTTAATTTTGCTCCAACTGTATTAATATTTAAATCAACGTCTTCTCCTTCTTCCTTTTTTCCTTTATCCACATGATAATACTTATACCCACCCTCAACACTTAACTCTTCATTAACTATGTATTTATTTCCTAAATAAATTTCTCTTTTTTGATTTTGTGTATTTTTATCCACCTGCATATGTGTTTTTATTTTTAAGCTATTTTTCTCAGAATATGTATAATCTAAAATTGCTTCTCCTATCTCTTGATTAGAACTAAGAGAAGAGTTTGGATTATCAAATTTATCATTAGCAATCTTATAAATTGATTGAATTTTTAAATTTTTATATTCAAAATTATATTCACCATAAACTCCATACCCTTGTTTTTTTAAATATGTATCTGTTTCTCCATATTCTAAATATAGTTTATGCTTCTCTTTATCTATAGACATATTTATAGATTTTATTTCTACTTCCTCTTTCGGCTCAGTATCTTTTATATAATTAACTCCTCCTGTTAGCCATTCATTTATTTTATATTCACCATTTATTCCATAAACTAAATGTGTTTCCTTATTATTATTATCTTCAAGTTCATAATTTATCTCTATATAAACTGGATTAAACTCACTATCAACACTTGGAATGGGTTCTGAAAAATAAATTTCACCCAACTCATAGTCTATTGTATAATCTTCAAAAACTTTTAATTTTTTTCTCTCTAATTCTATTGAAAAATGTCCTTTTTCATAAACAATTATCTCTATTTGTTCACTACCTTTAACAATTTCATTAGCTTTTAATCTATAGGGTCCTGACAATCCATCTCCTCTTATTTTTTCTATAATTTGTGTTGTTCCAACCTCAGATGCAAATGCGCCTATTTTTATTTTATCATTTTCATAGTTTCCTATTCCACCTGTTAAACTTCTTGAATATTTTGCCACCTTAATTTTCTTATTTTCTATCTGAGAAGTACTATAATCTCCATACATTAAATAAGAACTTTCCTTCTCAATTTTACCGTAAAATCTTGATGTAGATTTAGCTTGATATCCTTTTACAGAATTGTCTCCATATACTAGAAAATAATCTTCAGGATCCACATATCCAAACATACGATCTGTTTCTTTAATATTATCATATGAAAATGTTAAAAAATAATCATTATAAATATTTCCCTCTCCATAGATTGCATCTCTATATGAATATAGATGTTTTGTTCCTTTATTTATATCATATAATTTCTCTTCAAAAAGATAAAATTTCTCTCCAAACTCTTTATTAAATTCAATTCTTCCCTCTAATATTCCATTAATAAAAAATGGAGTTTCTCTTCCTTTTATATTAAGTTCTATTACTTTTTCTTTTCCCTCCACATCAACATTAAATTTCACTTTTTTAGTTCCTGGTTCTGGATAAAAATTTAATATTGATATTCCATTTTTATTAGATATTGTTTGCAATCCCATTCTACTTTTATCTGAATCTTCAGATGCCCAAGTCCCTGTATCTGAATATATTGATATTCCAACATCATGATTTATTGCACTTCCATATTCATCTTTTGCTTCTAATTTTAATTTCACTATGTCTGAATCTTCTTCAACTGAATATTTTTCAAGAGTAAAATCTTTAAATTCTCCAGTTACCATTAATCTTATTGTTCTTCTAGCTCTAACATTTCCAAATGGATCTGAAAAAGTTAACTCAACTTTATTTTCCCCTGGACTCATAGCTACAGCATTATACTCTAAAAAAAAGAGATTATTATCTTTAGAGCTTGCTGATATCCCTATTCTATCTAAAGGTACCACTTCATCATTTATATATATATTTAAAGTTCCATTTTTTGGACCTTTTACTTGGAAATTCATAATTCCTTTTACTAAATCTCCATCCTTAACATTTAAAAAATCTAAATTATTATCTATTTTTACTAAAATATCATTTAAGTCATCATATGGTATATCCTTAGATATATATTTCTCCACATCCTCTAAAAATATATCTTCATCTTTTACTTCTATTTTTTTATTAAACTTTGTTATCCCTCTTCCAGAAACAGTTCCTTTATTTCTATTTTTTTCTATATCTTCTCTAATTTTTTTAAATTCTAATTCTTTATCAAAAACTAAACGTTCAATTTCTAATTTTTCATTTTTCAATATATCTTTTCTTCCTAATATTCTTTTTTTTATTTTTTCAGATACTGGATCAAATGCAAAGTTAGCCTTATATAATTGATTCGTTTTTAAATTTATAAATGTTGATATTCCATTCTCACTATGTTTATTAGTTATTTTTCTTCCTTTCATCTTTCTTGGTAAACTCGATTCTTGAATTTTTCCCACATGAGATATTGCAGTTTGACCATAGATACTATATTTACCATCTATATCTGTAATAGCATAATCTCCATTTTCTAAAACTATTTTTACACCAGGCACAGATAAATCTCCATTATCATAAATGTTATTTCTATTATTATCTATAAAAGTTCTTCCAAAAATAACTCCTTTATTTGCAAAAATATCACTTTGAACTTCAATTGTAGCTGATGATGAATTAGAGTAATAATAGTAATTATATTTTTTACCTTTTACCTTGGCAAGATTTTTATTTTTTCCAATTTTTGCCATTACCTTAACTAAAACCATATAATTAATCTCTAATTCTTCATCTTTTTTTATTTTTCCTTCTTCTGGAATTATTGTTAAAGCAAAAGCATTTTTTATTTGCCTATCTTTTTCAAATCTAAATCCATCACTTATTGTTATTGATTCTTTTATTAATTCTAATCCTATTGGTAAAAAATCTGTTACTAAATACTCCTCTATTTCTGTATTAGATTTATTTTTTATTTTTAATGTATATTTAACTAATTCTCCTAAAAACACTTTTTTTCTGCTTACTTTTTTATCTAATAAAATCAACCCCGAATCATTTAAATTATCACTTATAATAATTTTGCTTGAAATGCTATCCTTTGTTAAATTATCTTTTTTTACAGTTAACGTTGCCCTACCAACACCACCTAATCCTTTTACATCTAATACTTCTCCTTCTAGAGTTATTTCATATTCTTTTCCAACTTCAAATTTAATATTTTCTGTTTCCATTTTGTCATTTAAATAAATTTCTTTTTCATTTTCCTCATTTCCTTTTTCACTATAAAAAAGTTTTACATTTCCAACTTCAAACTCACCTTGAAATCTACTTTTAAAACTTAACTCTTCTCCAGATTTTTTCAATATTTTCAAATCACTTTTCATAATTATTTTATCAGAATATTTTTTTATTCTTTGAACCTCTTTATGATTAATATTTTTTTCAAAAGAATATATTTCTCTTCCTACAATATTAGTTAATACATTATTTGAAATTTTTCCAGATTTCACTTTGTTTTCTATACTTTTTAAATTCAAGACACTTTCATTAATTACAGATATATTTCCTAAAATAAAAGAATATAATAAAAAAAAGGCAAGTATTATGATTATTTTTATTTGTTTAATCATTAAACTCACCTCCTATTATTATATTTAAAAAATCCCCTAGAAATATAGGGGATCTTCTAGATTTAAAATTTATTCATCTATCTTAACATGAAAATACAGTCTTACCTTTTCATTTACTTCAAGTTCTCCAGATGTAACTCTTATTAACCCTATTTCCCCTATTGCTGGGTATTCTGTTGCTGGAGAATATACTCCAAAGGTTCCATCTGCTAATATCCTTATGTATGATGGAAATGATTTTGTTCCTGCTGCTGTTGCTGAGTCAATATTTGCAAGTGTTGTATATACAGGAATATCATTTTCTATTGTTGCATTTTGAGCTGATGCTGTTCCTGTATTTGTTATTTCTATCATATAATATATTGGTTCTCCTGGAGCTGCTATTTGTAAATCTTTAGTATATGTAATTCCATCTAAAGATTGGAACTTCTCTATAGACAACTCATCTTTTATTATTGTTATTGTATCATTTGCTGCATTAGTTATTGTTGAAACATTATATGTTTCTAAACTTGTTGTCACTGTTATTGTTGTTGTATTTTGATCATCTTTAGCTGCTCCAATTGGCGTTGACGTAACTAAAAATATTGTTAAATTTTCTGTCGGATCAAGTCCTCCTATAGCTTCAAAACTATATAAACCATCTATCCCTAAGTCATATTGTCCATTTCCATTTGAATCCATATATATTGTACTTCCATAACCTGCTTCTGAATCTGCTAGAACTAATACAATTGCACTGCTCCCATTTGCTACTCCTCCACCTTCATTTACATTTCCTTCATTTGTAACAGTATGAGTAAATACTACTGTTCCATTAGGTACTGATGTTGTTGATAACGTTTCTGGAGCTATTGTTACTTTTCTAAATGGAGCTATTGTTAATAAATCATATTTTACATCTTGAACATTTGTTGTTGATGATTTTGCTCTAAAATATAGTGGTACTGGTCCTGCTAATGTTGCTTGGGCTATTGTCACTCTTGCTATTACTCTTTTATCTGTTT
>NZ_CAMQYW010000154.1 GCF_947039425.1 uncultured Cetobacterium sp.
CCTGGCCTAGTTGATTGTCCTCCAACATCAATAATATCAGCTCCATCATTTAAAAGTTTTTCAGTTTGAATTAAAGCTTCCTCAATGGTAAAAAAGTTTCCTCCATCAGAAAAAGAATCTGGAGTAATATTTAAAATACCCATAATTAAAGTGCTCATAAAATCCTCCTAGTTACTAGATTTATCTAAAATTCTTTTTAAAGTTGTAATTGTTTTTCTTTCAAGTGGATGAACAATATTTGGTGCAATTTCACATAGTGGATCAAGAACAAAGCTTCTTTCACACATCCAAGGATGAGGTACAGCTAAGTTATCTAGTTCAATAATGTCATTGTTAAATAGTAAAATATCTAAATCAATTAATCTAGGGCCCCATTTTATCTCTCTAACTCTTCCCATCTCTTTTTCAATATTAAGTAGATTTTCTAAAAGTTCCACTCCAGTAAATAAAGTAGTAACTTCAAGACAGGCATTTAAAAAATTATCTTGAATAACATCTCCAAAGGGTTCTGTAACTAAAAAAGAACTACACTTAGTAACCTTAGTATTTTTTAAAGAATCTATCAAAGATATTGCTCTTTTTAAGTTCTCTTCACTGTTACCAATATTACTCCCAATTGAAAGATAAGCTTTATTTCTTTGACGATTTGCTTCTATGGCAACAAAGTCAAATTGTTTTCTTATAGGTGCCCAAGGTTTTTTTACAAGAACTTTAACCTTTTGGATAAGTGGAAAGTTAACTAAAATCTCCTCAGCTATTGCTTCACCAAGAGCTTCAATTAAATCAAAAGATTTGGAAAAGAAAACCTTTTCCACATGATCTGAAACAAAACCATAGTGAGTAGAATGGTTTAAATCATCATTAACTCCAGCTCTCCTAGTGGAAGTTTCCATCTCTATTGAAATAGAAAACTTTTGATGTAACATTTTTTCCTCTTTAAATACTCCGTGATTTCCAATAAATTCTAAATTTTCAATATATATTTTGTCCATATGTCTCCTTATTTTATAAGATTGATTATCTCTGTTTTTAAGTTATTATTTTCAGTAAAAACTCCCCTTGAGGCAGTTGTTATTATTTTAGTTCCAGGAGCTTTAACTCCTCTCATAGTCATACAAAGGTGCTCAGCTTCCATAAGAACGTAAACTCCTTGGCATTTTAAAGCTTTAAAAATAGTGTCAGCAATCTCTCCACACATTCTCTCTTGAAGTTGTGGTCTTTTGGCATAGGCTTCTACAACTTTAACTAAATCTCCAAAACCAACTATTTTACCATTTGGAATATAACCAATAGCTATTTTTCCAAAAAATGGTAAAAAATGGTGTTCACACATAGAGTAGAAAGTTATCTCTTTTTCTAAAACTAAATCATTTTGTGGAACAGGAAAAGTTCTTTCTAGAAAATCCTCTGGATTTATATTTAAACCTGAAAAAACTTCCTTATAAAAAATTTCCATTCTCTCTGGAGTGTTCTCAATAACCTCTTGAGAGACTCCCCCTGTTTCACTATTTATCTCTTTAATAATCTTTTCAAAAGACTCTTTTATAATCAAATTTGTCACCCCTTAAATAGTGTATTTATTTGATTATATCATAATAATAAATAGAAAAAAATATATTAAAGTTTGTAAAGAAAAAATCCTTGACAAATTATGTGGGTGTCGGTATAATGTATTGGTGATATTATGGAATTGAATGAAATGTTAGAAGTTTCTATTTTACTTGATTATTACAAGAATCTTTTAAGTGATAGACAAAAAGAATATTTATTAGAACACTTTGAAGAGGATCTTTCTCTTACAGAGATTGGTAAAAGACATAATGTTAGTAGACAAGCAATCTATGATAACATTAAAAGAGGAATTAAAATATTGAGAAATTATGAAAAAATTATTGGATTTCATAAGAGAGATTTAGAATTAAAAGCTCAATTGGAAGAGCTAAAAGAAAATTTTACAAAGAAGAATTTAGAAAGCATTATCGAAAAAAACTTTTAGTGGGAGTGGCCGATGTTAGAAAATTTAGGAAGTAGATTCCAAAATATAATGAAAAAAGTTAGAGGTCATGGGAAACTAAGCGAAAGCAACATAAAAGAAGCTTTACGTGAAGTTAGAATGTCTTTACTAGAGGCCGACGTAAACTATAAAGTTGTTAAGGATTTTGTAGCTAAGATACAGGAAAAGGCTGTGGGTACAGAGGTTTTAACAGGTGTTAACCCAGGACAACAATTTGTAAAAGTAGTAAATGATGAGTTAGTTGAACTTTTAGGAGGAACAAACTCAAGACTTACAAAAAGTGTTAAAAATCCAACAGTAATTCTATTAGCGGGATTACAAGGAGCAGGAAAAACAACATTTGCAGGAAAATTAGGAAAACACTTACAAAAACAAGGTGAGAAAGTATTCTTAATAGGGGCAGATATATATAGACCAGCAGCAATGAAACAGTTAGAAGTTTTAGCTAACCAAATAAAAGCTGAGGTTTATTTTGAACTAGGAAGTAAAGATGCAGTTGCACTTTGTGAAAGAGGACTTGCTAAGGCAAAGGAATCTGGAGCAACTTATGTAATAGTGGATACTGCAGGTAGATTACATATAGATGAAGTATTAATGGAAGAGGTTAAAAACATAAGAAAAGCTGTTAGACCTCAAGAAATTCTATTAGTTGTTGACGCAATGATAGGACAAGATGCTGTAAACTTAGCTCAATCATTTAATAATGCTTTAAGTATTGATGGAATAGTACTTACAAAGTTTGATGGTGATACAAGAGGAGGAGCAGCCTTATCAATAAAATCAGTTGTTGGGAAACCAATTAAATTTGTTGGAACTGGTGAAAAATTAGATGACTTGGAACTTTTCCATCCAGAGAGATTGGCATCAAGAATCTTAGGAATGGGAGATGTAGTTTCTTTAGTTGAAAAGGCTCAAGAGGCTATCGGTGAAGAGGATGCAAAATCTTTAGAAGAAAAAATAAGAACTCAAAAATTTGATCTTGATGATTTCTTAAAGCAACTTCAAAATATAAAGAAGTTAGGATCTTTAGGAAGTATATTAAAAATGATTCCTGGAATGGGACAGATAGGAGATTTAGCTCCTGCTGAAAAAGAGATGAAAAAAGTTGAAGCAATTATTCAATCTATGACTAAAGAAGAGAAGAAAAAACCTGAAATTTTAAAAGCTAACCGTAAGTTAAGAATAGCTAAGGGAAGTGGAACTCAAGTGTCTGATATAAACAAACTACTTAAACAGTTTGAACAGATGAAAGAGATGATGAAAATGTTTTCAAATGGAAAATTCCCACAGATACCTGGAATGGGTGGAAAAAAAGGTGGAATGAAGTTTCCTTTTTAGATAAAATGAATATAACGAGCAAACCAAAATAATAATAAAGAAGATAAAGGAGAAGTGATTTTAGATGTTAAAATTAAGATTAACTAGAATGGGAAGCAAAAAGAGACCTGTATACAGAATAGCTGCTATGGAAGCGTTATCAAGAAGAGACGGTAAGGCAGTAGCTTACTTAGGAAACTATTTCCCATTAGAAGATGGAAAAGTATCTCTTAAAGAAGAGGAAATTGTAAAGTTCCTTATGAACGGAGCACAACCAACTAGAACAGTTAAGTCATTATTAGACAAAGCTGGAGTTTGGGCAAAGTTCGAAGCTGCAAAGAAAAACTAATTGCATAAAGAATTGGTGCCTAAGGGCACCTTTTTTTTTCTCTTTGTATTAGACAACGATTGTAATAATATGGTATAATACAAGGTAAATTCGATAATAAAAAGGAGATAAGTTTATGGATAAGCTCTTTAAAAGAATTGCTACTGAATTGGGAATAAAAATAGACCAAGTGTCTAATACTATAAAGTTATTAGATGAAGGTGCTACTGTTCCATTTATAGCAAGATACAGAAAAGAAGTTACTGAAAATTTAGATGAAACACAGATTTCTAAAATATCTGAAATGGTGATCTATTTAAGAAATTTAGAAACAAGAAAAGAAGAAGTTATCAGATTAATTGAAGAGCAAGATAAACTAACTGAAGAACTTAAAAAACAAATATTATCAGCTGAAAAGCTTCAAGCTGTTGAAGATATATATTTTCCTTATAAAAAGAAAAGAAAAACAAAGGCAGATATAGCTAAAGAGCAGGGATTAGAACCACTTTCTCTTGAAATTTACAAAATGTCAACACTTAAAGAGTTAGAGGGAAAAGCAAAAGAGTTTATGAATGAAGAGGTTGCAACTATAGAAGCTGCAATTGAAGGAGCAAAATTAATAGTAGCTCAAAATCTGTCTGAAACACCTGAGTATAGAGAGAGATTAAGAGAAGAGATGCAAAAAAAAGGTATTGTAACATCTAAAAAAAGTAAAAAAGCTGAAGAGTTAGATGGAAAGCTAATATATAAAGATTATTATGAATATACAGAGCCTGTTTCAAAAGTACTTTCACATAGAGTTTTAGCTCTAAATAGAGGGGAAAAAGAGGGAGTGTTATCAGTAGGATTAATTTTTCA
>NZ_CAMQYW010000155.1 GCF_947039425.1 uncultured Cetobacterium sp.
ATCTACACCAGGACGTACACTCTTTCCCTACACGACGCTCTTCCGATCTTAATAACATTGAAGCTATTTTATTTTTTAGAGATCCATTATCATCACAACCACATGAACCAGATATATCTGCACTAATTAGATTAGCTGATGTTCACAGAGTTCCTATTGCTACTAATCCAGCAACATCTGATTTAATTATTTTATCACTAGATAAATAATGATTATAATAGGCTGACATTGTCAGCCTCTTTTAATTATTATTGTTTATTTGGCTTTTTATATCTTTTATTAATTTATATTTCAATGATAATAAATTTTTAGATAGATCAACTTTATATTGATGTGGATTTTCCAATCTTTTTCTTTCTTCAGAAATATATTTTAATGATTCTAAGTAATATTCTCTAGATTTTTTTATATCTTGGATTTCACAATATTTATCTTGAATAACTCCTTTTTTTACAAATTCATGAGTTAACTTTTTAAAAGAGTATTCTCCACTTTTTAAAAGACTTGATTTAAATTCATATTTCTCATCTCTTAAATATAAATCTTTATTACTAAGTAATGATTTTTTATCCCCATCATTTTTCACTAAAGTTATTAAATCAGCATAAGCTAATCCATCCTTATCATAAATTCTATAAACCTCTTTAAATCCTGGATTTGAAATTTTAATAACATCCTCTGATAATTTTATAACTGGATTATTGTCTATTTCCACTATTTTATAAACTCCACCAAAACATGGATTTGACTTACTAACAGCTATAGCATCTCCAACACCAAATATATCAACACTAGCATTTTGTTCTTTTAATGACTTTATTAAACTTTCATTTAGAGAATTTGTTAAAAATATTTTTGCTTTTTTAAATCCATTTTTATCAAGTTCAGCTCTACATTTTTTAGATAAATATGCTAAATCTCCTGAATCAATTCTAACTCCATAAATTCCATTATAATCATCTTTTATACCATTATCTTTAAAACTTTGAATAGCATTTTTTAACCCAATTTCAATTGTATTATATGTATCTATTAATAAAATTAATGAATTCGTTTTTCTTTCTCTTCTATGTTTTATAAATTTATCAAAAGCTTCTTTCTCTGATTTTGATCCAACTCCAAAAGCTTGAATAAATGAATGAGCCATTGTTCCAACACTAGAAATTCCATATTTATACTCTGTTACTAAATTAGAATGAGATAAACACCCACCAATTATTGATGCTTTTGTTCCAGATACTGCACTGTCAAATCCATGAGCTCTTCTGCTTCCAAAAGAACTAACTGGAATTGGATATGCCGCTCTTGTTATCCTTGATGCCTTAGTCGCAATTGCCAGTTGCATATTCATTATATTTAATATTGGTGTTTCAAGTATTTTAGCTTGTATTAACGGAGCTTTTATTGTTAAAATCGGTTCATTTGGATATACAATCTCACCATCTCTCATACCAAATATCTCTCCTGTAAATTTCATTTTTACAAGATACTCAAGTAAATGTTCCTCTTCTATTATCTTAGAAAAATATTCTCTTTTTTCTTCTTCTTTTGTCTCATTTAAAATTTCTACAAGTTCAATTACCTCTTGAATTCCAGAAACAACAGCAAATCCACCATCTTCTGTTTTTCTAAAATACATGTCAAAGATAGCTTCCTTTGTTTCCATATTTTCCATTAAAAAAATATCACTTTCAGTATACTGATATCTATCTGAATTTATAACCCTTGCAAAATCAGTTAAGATTCTTTCTCTTATCATAATATCTAAGCCTACCTTTTATTTTTTTTTATAACTAGGATAATTATATCATCTATTTTTAATTTCTACAAACACTATCTCTACTCATATTTTCAATTATTTTATGTTATAATATTTTTATTTTTATATAAAAATTAAAGGAGTATATATATGAGAGCTATTATTCAAAGAGTTAAACATGCAAGTGTTACAATTGATGACAATATTACAGGAAAAATTAATGATGGATTTTTAGTATTATTAGGAATTACTTCTACAGATACTGAAAAAGAGGTTCAGTGGCTTGCTAAAAAAATAGTAGATTTAAGAGTTTTTAATGATTCTGATGACAAAATGAATTTAGGATTAAAAGATATTAATGGTGAATTACTTATTATTTCGCAATTTACTCTATATGGAAACTGTATAAAGGGTAGAAGACCATCTTTTACTGAAGCTGCTAAGCCTGAAATGGCTAGTATTCTTTATGAAAACTTCATTGACGCTTGTAAGAAGCAAGAAGTTCATGTTGAAACTGGAGTTTTTGGAGCAGATATGAAAGTAGATTTACTTAATGATGGTCCTGTTACTTTAATTATTGATACTAATGACTTAAAAAAATAAAAATTAAGGGGAGTTAACTATGGATATTAAAGAGATTAGAAAAAATGCAAAAGAGAGAATGAAAGAGTTTTGTATTCTTTGTCCTGAATGTAATGGAAAATGGTGTGCTGGTAAAGTTCCTGGCATGGGTGGTGCAGGAAATGGAGGAAGTTTTACTCAAACTTTTAATAAATTAAAAGAGGTTAAAATTGCAATGAGAACACTTCATTCAGCAACAGACCCTAAATTAGATTGTTCATTGTTTAATGAGAATCTATCTTTTCCTGCAATTGTAGCTCCAATTACAGGCACTAAATTTAATATGGGAGGATTCATAACTGATGAAGAATATTCAAATGATGTGGTTTTAGGTGCTATTGATGCTGGTACCATTGCTATGATTGGAGATACTGGAGATGCTAATTGTTTTAAAGTTGGAATAGAAGCTATTAAAAAAGCCAATGGTAAAGGAATTGCAATTATAAAACCTAGAGAAAATGAAGAAATTATTAAAAGAATAAAAATTGCAGAGGAAGCTGGCGCAGTTGCTGTTGGTGTAGATATTGATGGGGCTGGTCTTGTTACTATGAAACTTTTTGGTCAACCTGTTGGTCCTAAATCTTTAAATGATTTAAAAGAGATTATCTCTTCTACAAAGCTTCCATTTATAATTAAAGGTATTTTAACTGTTGATGAAGCTAAACTTTGTGTAGAAGCTGGAGCTTATGCAATTGTTATATCTAATCATGGTGGGCGTTGCTTAAATGAAACTTTCGCTCCTGCTGAAGTTTTAGCTGATATTTCTAAAGAAGTTGGAAATCAAATAACTATTTTAGTTGATGGTGGTGTTAGAGAGGGGGTAGATATTTTAAAATATTTAGCTCTTGGTGCTAAAGGTGTTTTAATCGGAAGACCTATTATTTGGGGAGCTATTGGGGGGAGACAAGAAGGAGTTAAAATAACTTTAGATACTTTTAAAAACCAATTGTACCAAGCTATGATACTCTCTGGCGTAAATAGTATTAAAAATAATGAAAATTTATCTTGTATTTTATCTACTAAAAATGTATAATTAAATCAAATTTAAGGAGGTTATGTTATGGAAAGAAAAAATGCTATTACTTTTGAAGGAAATCCATTAACTTTAATTGGAAATGAAGTTAATATAGGAGATATTGCTCCTAACTTTACAGTTACTAAAATGGACTTAACACCTTTATCACTAACAGATTTAAAAGGTAAGAATATTGTTATTTCTGCAGTTCCTTCTGTTGATACACCAGTATGTGAATTACAAACAATTAAATTTAATCATCAAATCTCTGCTTTCTCAGATGTTGTATTATTGACAATATCAATGGATTTACCTTTTGCCTTAAGTCGTTTCTGTGGTGCTAAAGGAATTGATAATGCTGTTACTGTATCTGATTACAAAGATAGAGAATTTGCTAAAAATTATGGTTTATATATTAAAGAACTAGGTTTAATTTCAAGAGCAGTTATAATAATAGATAAAGCTGGAAAAGTAACTTATACTGAGTATTTAAAAGAAATTACTCACGAGCCAAATTACACTGAAGCATTAGAAGCATTAAAAAAACTGGGATAATTTCCCAGTTTTTTTATATTAATTTAGCTGATATTTCAAATAATGATACAATTATTATTCCAACTATAAAATGTAAAGTATAACTTCTATATTTATGTAATAAGATATTTATAACTTTAGAAACTCCAACTAATCCAACAGCCATTCCTAAAGAGAAAAATATAAGAGGTAATATATTGAAACTTTTTATATAATTTAAAATATTATAATATTCTCCTAATATAAGAAGCAAAAGTGACCCAGATATTCCTGGTATTATCATCGCTCCTGCTGATATTAGTCCACATACAAATAATTTTCCGCCATATGTTACATTAAAAACTGCACTTCTTAAAACTTCATCATTTCCATTTGAGAATTTCTTTGTTATTAATATAAATAATAAAGTAAATATTATTCCTAAAAATAATGATAAAATATTCTTTTTATTGAAAATGTTCTCACCTTTTAAAATCAAAGGAATTGAAGGTAAAATTAAAAGTAAAAAAACTATTGTTGTCCCTTTAGGATAATTTGTATACATTGATGACACTATTCCTGCAAATGCTATTATTCCAA
>NZ_CAMQYW010000156.1 GCF_947039425.1 uncultured Cetobacterium sp.
CTCAAACAAATGAATTATACTAACAAAAACTTTTTCATTTCCTATAATAATCTCTCTAAAGTAAATATTTTTTTGCTTAATAAAAATTTTATTAAATTTTTTAATAAAAGATTCAATATTAAAATTATGAAGAATTTCAAATGTTTTTTTATTAATATTTAATATTTGTAAGTTAGAATCTAAAACAACAACGCCTTCATGAATATTATCAATAATTGTAGCTTGTTGTTTTACTAAACTTTTAGTATTAATATATAGATTTGTTATTTCTTCAGGTTCTAAATTCAACATCTCTTTTTTTATTTCTTTTGCAAGTTTTTTAGAGGCAATAAAAATAAATAAAAAACTACCTAAAAATAAAAAAAGTATTTTAATTAAAATAAAAAATATTGTTTGTTTAAAAACATTAAAAGATTTTCCAACCATAACAAAACCGATAATTTTATTGTCTTCATTTATAGGCTCAAATCTTCTAAATGTAATTCCTTGAGATCCTTTTGTAGTAACAAAATATCCTTTTTTTGATTGAAATATTTTATCACTATCTTTTGTACCAAATACTTGGCCAACTTTTTTGGGATCTAGGTGACTATATCTAATTTTATTTTTATCAGCAATAACAACAATATCTACATCTTTATTATTATCTACAAATATTTTAGCATATTTTTGTAAATTAAAAGTTTTATATATGATAGATTCTTTAACAAATTTTGTATCAGAAATTTCCAGTGCTACTTCACTTAAACTTCTTTTAACTTTAGTTGTTTCATTATTAATTTCAGTATATGTAATTATTCCAATGAGAAGAATCAATAATGGAAAGGAAGTTAAAATTGATAATTTAATAAGTTTATATTCAAATTTTTTTTTCAAATCTTTATCTCCTATTTAGAGCTATTAGTTAATTGGAAATTAAAAAGGTAGAAAACTCTACCTTTTTAATTTTTATTTAATAATTAACTCTTCAATTTCTTGTTTATTATTTTTATCCAATGGCATCACTTGATATTTCACTTTAGAAAAATCTATTTTATTTAAATCAATCATTCTTATATTTTGGTTATTCATAGTTTTATAATAAAATTTATGTTCATTTAAATTAATTGCAGTTGTCCACTGAGTAGCACTTGGTAAATCTTTTGGAATATCATTTTTATTATTAAAAGAGATTCCAATAGGAATATCAAAATTATTTAAAATATGAAAAGCTTGATTTATTCCTTCTGTATTACCTTTTAATGGTGGTGTATTATTTGCATAAAAAGCAGCACGAATAAATCTAGATGGTGGTGTCACATCACCTGGAAGTCCTAAAAATCCAGATCCAGCTCCAGCAGGAAATACTTTTTGATCTCCTAACATAAATCCTTTATTTCCGCCTGTATGTAAATTAACATAGTTATTTAAATTTGTTAGATGCCAATCAAAACCTGGAGAATTTGTTAATACACCAACAGTATTATCATATATGTGTATTTCACCATTTTTTATAATTTCAATAACAATACTTTTTCCACTAGCATCTGTAACTCTCCAATGACCAGTAGGAGACGGAACTCCATTTTCAATAATAATAGGTGCTATTTTTATTTTATATATTGCTTCTTTAACTTCATCAACAGTTTTAAAATTACTTAAAACCCATTTTACAAAGTCCATGTCATTAATTGTTTTTTCAGTATTTTTACCAGTATATGGAGCTAATTGTCCATAATTTAGAAAATAAAATACTCCTGCATTTAGTCCAACTTCATTGATTCCTTCACCAATAATAGATTCATGACTAACAGAAGCTCCAACAAATCCATATTTACTAGTCCATTTTAAACCTAATTTTTTATCAGGTAAAGGAGATTGAAATTTTTCTCCTCTTGGTGAAATAATAATATTACTATTAAGATTATTTCCAGCCCATTCAATAGTTCTAGCTTGTATAATCTCTTTATTTTCAGTTTTCAAAGTAATACCTGTACATGCTTGAGAACTAACAGAAGTTACAGCAATAATACAAGCTAAATATGACAATTTTTTCCACATAATTTTGCTCCTCATACTTTATTTTTTATATTATACTCTATTCATATACAAAATAGCAATTCCTATTAGAATTTATTTTTAAATTGACATTTTTTACAAAAGATTTCAACAGCCTTATGATTTGAAAATCCATTATAAATATTATTAACTCTTTTGCTATTTAAAATATCATTAAAAGATTCTTTAAAGATATTTCCTAAATTTATAACTCCTTCACCATCTAAACAGCAAGGAACAACGGTTCCATTTGATAAAATTGCAATTTGATTTCTTAAACCATAACAAAAACCATCTTCATTTTCAAAATCATCATTTAAATCTGGCCACTTAAATTCTAAATCAGAATTAATGAAAAGTTTATCCTTGATTTTCAACCCTTTTCCAGGAGTAAGAATATCAGCTATTTTATAATCCAAATTAAAGAAATTTTCAATTGTGTTTAAAATATATCTATTCCCTTTTTGTTGAATTGAATCTTTATCATTTTGATTAAAATTCCAAAGTCTTAAAGAAATATAAGTATGACATTTTTCTAAAGAATTTTTAGTAAAGTTAAGAATATTCATCAAATAATTTTTATTATCTATTGATTCTAATTTCCCATCAAAACTATGTAGTGAAAAATTAATTTGTCTAGGCGCAAGATCACTTATAAAAATATCATTGTATTTTTCAATTAAAGTTCCATTAGTTGTTATATTTACAAAAAAATTATTAGCTTTACTAATTTCTAGAAAATCTTTTAGATTTTTATGAAAAAGAGGTTCCCCTTTAACATGAAGATATATGTGGTTTGTATATGGTTTTATCTCTTTTAAAATATGTTCAAATTCACTGCTATTTAAAGATTTTGGTTCTCTTTTAGTTGTGGGACAAAAACTGCACTTTAAATTACAAATATTCGAAATTTCTATATAAACTTTTTTAAATTGTTTCATTTTTATTATACTCCTTAAAATTTTACTATTCATAAAATTATACCATAAATTTCAAAAAAAATTGTATTTAAAAGGAAATGGAAAAAATAAAATGTAAACATCTATTATAAGGATTATTTTGAATAGAAAAAATTTGTCAATTGATCTTCTAATATAAATAAATAACCATCTTCATATTTTAAGTGTCCTAATGAGCTTAACTTCTTTAAACTTCTATATATAGTCTCTCTATTAGTACCAAGCATTTCAGCTAAGTATGTATTAGTTACTTTAAAAGAGAATCCAATATATGGAGATTTATCTATACCATAATCTTTTGATAGTTTAATTAACTTAGATGCTACTCGTTTATCCATATTTATTGTTGTTGTATTCTTTAATTGTCTACAAAGTCTTCTATTTTTTAAAGATAGAGATTCTATAATAAAAAAAGAAAGTTCAGGATATTTAAACATTAATTCTTTCATTTTTTTTGCAGGAATACTTAGTAATTTTATATCAGTAAAGGCTATACTCCCTGTGCAAGTTCTTTCAAAACGATCAAGTAATATATTTTCATTAAAGATAGAATTATTTTTTAATAAATAAATAACCTTTCTTTTTCCATCAAAACTATCTTTATACAAGTTAACATTACCTTGAACTATAAAGAATATATTTTTACATTTTTCAGATTCTGAAAAAATAAGGTCGCCCTTTTTTAGAATTTTAACTGAAGTCATTGCTAATAACTCAGTAATACATTCTATAGACAACTTTGTTTTTAAGAAATCATAAAATTTATTCATAGTGTTCCTCCTAAATTAATATCTACCTATAGTATACAACAAAATACATAAATAGTGTGATTTTTATCATAACTAAAATACAATTTTTTATGTACAATATATATATTAAGATACATTAAAAAAAGAGGTGAAAGAATGAAAAAAGAATTTTCCAATGAGGAGTTTAATAAGATATTATTAAACTTATCTGATGAGTATGATATTTATGCTCCTGTTACAAATCCATTTAAAGGGACTTTTTCAGATACTGATTTAGTTAAATATGAAAAGGTTAATAGTTTTGATGAAATTAATTTTACTGAAAAATCTTACTATTCACCAAAAGAGATATTATTACCAATGCGTGAAACACTTTTTTATTTTAATGAAAAGGAGTTTATAAAACCAAAAGGAAGAGTAAAGAAAGCTTTAGTTTTTTTAAGAAGTTGTGATTTACATGGAATTGATAGAGTAGACAATATATATATAAATAACAAATTTAAAGATGAATATTATATAGAAGCTAAAAAATTGATTAAATATGTTGTAATTGGATGTAAAGATAAAGGATGGGATACTTGTTTTTGTGCATCAATGGGAACTAATGAAAATAAAAATTATAATATTGGTTTAACATTAAAAGATAAAAGTGTTCTTTTAGATATAAAAGATGAGAGTTTACAAGGTTATTTTAATGAGATCGGAAGAGCGTCGTGTAGGGAAAGAGTGTACGTCCTG
>NZ_CAMQYW010000157.1 GCF_947039425.1 uncultured Cetobacterium sp.
TATAGCACCACCAACAACTACAGAGTAAGAACCCATCTCCATAGCAAGTCTTGCTTTTTCAGGAGTATCAAAGTTTCCTTCAGCAATTACTGGAACAGTAGATTTTTCAATTAACTCTTTTAATACATCAAAATTATTTAATCCTTTAGATTGAGTAGTATACCCAACAAGAGTAGTTCCAACATAGTCAAATCCATATTCAGCAGCCTTTAAACCCTCTTGAACAGTTGAAATATCAGCCATAAATTTTTGATTTGGATATTTAGTTTTTAGTGATTTTAAAAGATTTACATCAGCATTAATAGTTGCATCAAGAGCAATAACATCAATATTTAATTTAATTAAAGCGTCTAATTCTTTTTCAGTTGGAGTTATATATGTAACCATATTATCATAGTCTTTTTTTATAATTCCAATAATTGGAAGATCTACAACTTTTTTGATTTCAGTAATATCAGCTACACTATTAGCTCTAATTCCAACAGCTCCTGACATTTGAGCTGCAAGAGCCATTCTTCCCATTATAAATGAACTGTGTAGAGGTTCATTTTCTAAAGCTTGACAAGATACAATAAGACCTTTTTTCATTTTAATCCTCCTAGTTATTTTCTATAATATCATTTATTTTTTGCTTAATTGGATCAGCCATTGCACCAAAAATAGCTTGAATTCCACCTTGTACTTCTAAAACACCAGTAGCACCAAGAGCTTTTATTTTAGCTTTATCAACCTTTGAAACATCTTTAACAGAAACTCTAAGCCTAGTAATACAAGCGTCTAATTCTTCTATGTTTTCCTTTCCACCTAAAGCTTGTAAAACTTCTTTAGAGGTTTCATAAAGAGAGTCTTTAGTGACTATTTTAATCTCTTCATCATCTCCCTCTCTTCCAGGTGTAGGAATGTTAAAACGTTTAATTAAAAATCTAAAAGAGAAGTAGTATAAAAATGACCATAAAATTCCAACAAGAATAACATATATCCAATTTGTAGCTTCATTCCCTTGTAAAACTCCAAAAAGGGTAAAGTCAATTAAACCACCAGAAAATGTATTTCCAATAGATATATTTAAAAGATCAGCAACTAAGAAAGATAAACCATCAAAGAATGCATGAACTCCATATAACCAAGGAGCAACAAATAAAAACATAAACTCAATAGGTTCAGTAATTCCTGTTACAAAAGATGTAATAGCAGCTCCAAGGAATAATCCTCCAACAGCTTTTCTTTTGTTTTTAGGTGTACAGTGATACATAGCTAAACAAGCAGCAGGTAGACCAAACATCATAGTAGCAAAACGACCTGCAAAGAATCTAGTTCCATCTGTGAATAAACCTGTATGACTTGGATCAGCAAGTTGAGCAAAGAATATATTTTGAGCTCCTACAATTTGCTTTCCAGCAACAGTTGCAACTCCACCAAGTTCAGTATACCAAAATAGAGGATAGATCATATGATGAAGACCAATAGCTCCACTTAATCTAAGTACAAAACCATATAAGAAAGTTCCAAAGATACCAAGACCCGCAATCGATTTACCAATTGATGTTAACCATCCTTGGAAAGTTGGCCATGTTAAGAAAAATAAAATTCCAACTCCAATTGCGACAAATGATGAAACTATAGGAACAAATCTTGATCCACCAAAGAATCCAAGAACAGCAGGAAGTTTAATATTACTATATTTATTATGTAAATAAGCAACTAACGAACCTATAATAATAGAACCAACAACACCAGTATCAATAGAACCAACACTTGGATTGAAAGCGGTTATCATTCCTTTAATAGAAGCATTCATAACTAAAAAAGCAACAGCACCAGCTAAACCAGCTGTTCCTTTGTCTTTTTTAGACAGTCCAATAGCTAGACCAATACACATAATAAGTGCAAGGTTAGCAAAAATAACTTCACCAGAAGAAGACATAACCTTAAGAACTCCTTGAAGTAATGGAATGTCTAAAAAAGGATAGGCGTTAACAGTATTTTTATTAGATAAAGCTCCTCCAATTCCTAAAAGTAAACCAGCCGCAGGTAAAATTGCAATTGGTAGCATAAATGATTTTCCAATTTTTTGTAAATTTTTAAACATTGTGACCCCCTGTTACATTGTAGAAATAATTTTCTTTCAAATAAAAAATCAGAAAATCATTTTCATGTTAATTATGATATAAAATATACCATATTAGGAGTTATTAGTCAATAAAAAAACAGCAAAAGTGATTAACTAATGCTGCTATTTTAAAATTGCATCGATTGTTATTTGCATTTTATTACTTAAATCATCATTTTTCAGTAAAATAGTTGAGATTAAATCAAATAAATAAATTGTAGAAAATTGAGAATTTATAAAATTATTTTTATCTAAAAAATGACTATTATAAATTATAAGTAAATCATCTGAAAAATGAGAAAGAGATGAGTTTTGAGATGATGTTATTCCAATAGTTTTAGCTCCATTTTTTTGACAAATACGTAAAGAATTAACAACTTCTTGAGTTTCTCCTGATATAGAAAGTCCAATTACAAGATCTTGAGAAGAAACGATAGCACTATTGATAATCATCATATGAGAGTCAGTTATACTAGAAACATTAAATCCCATTCTTAAAAGACGTTGCATAAACTCTGTTGCAGTAAGTCCTGAACTTCCAACACCATAAATATATATTTTTTTAGCATTTTTTAAATCTTTTATAAAAGAGTAAATTTTTTCTTTATTTAAAAGTAGTTTAGTTCTACTTATTACTTCTGAATAGTAGTTATAGACATTATCAAATAAATCATCATTATTTAATTTATTTAAAGATGTTGTATCAGAATTTAATTTCATTTTCATATGAACAAAACTTTCACATTTTATTTTTTTAGAAAATCTTGTTATAGATGATGGAGAAGCGCCGATTTTCTTAGCAAGTTCTGTTATTGTAATATTATTAATATCTAATTTATATTTTAAAATATAATCTGCAATTTTTTTTTCTTTAATTGAAAAATATTTATAATTTTCATGAATCTCTTGTAGTACATCCAAAATTTAACCTCCTTAACTAAAAAGTTGAATTATCAGCATCAAGAATTACTTTGTATTTAAATTTATCTCCTCTAACAATACTTTCAGTAAATTCAATTATGTATTCTGAAGAGAATGTAACTCTTTGTATTTTTATACTTGGATCATATGTGCTTACATTTAAAAATGAAGCTTCCTCTTCAGTTGGTAAAATAGGAAAAAAAGACTCCTCTGCTTTTAAAAACTTAATATTATAATTTTCTTTAAGAATGGTATATAACGGTTTTTCTTTTAATATATCAAGAGTTAGATTTGGAAATATTGAAGTAGGTAAATATGTAGTTTCATACATAGTGGGAAGATCATCAATAAGTCTAATTCTGACTAATTTATATACTTTTGAAAGTATATCTAAATTTAAAGTATTTGAAATTCTTTCATCGCAATTGATAATAGAAAAATCTAGGATTTGAGAAGTCGGATTTTTTCCAAGTTTAATCATTTCCTCTGTAAAACTATAAAATTTAATAAGTGGTTGATCTAGTTTTTTAGGAGCAATAAATGTTCCTTTACCTTGTATTTTATAGATAATTTTATTTTTTTCAAGTTCAGCAATAGCCTGTCTAACAGTTGCTCTGCTAATTTTAAATTTTTCACAAAAATCTCTTTCAGAAGGAAGTTTTGTATTTTCTTTTAAATTTCCAACTTCAATATCATTTAGAATAATATCCATAAGTTGATAATATAGAGCTATTCTACTATCTTTATTTAACATTTTGCTATAACCTCCTTTTAATTTATAATTTCAACTAAAAAATAATAGCACTTTTTTTTTATAAAACCAAGATAAAATTAGATATTATTGACATTAGTTAAAAATATGGTATACTCAAATCCTTAAAAGATAAGGAGGAGGAGTATGGGCGAAAAAAACTTAACAATGAAAGATATTGCTAAATTAGCTGGAGTATCTCAACCAACAGTATCTAGAGTTATAAATAAAAGTTCTAAAGTATCTAAAGATATTGAAGAAAGAGTAAAGGATATAATTGCAAAATATAATTTTAAAGCTAATGAAAGTGCTAAAATTTTAAGAGGAAATAAATCTAAAACAATAGGATTAATTGTTTATAATTTTTCAAATTATTATTATTTAGAGATGGTAAAATATGTAGAGAAAGAGATTAGAAAAAAGGGTTATACTTTAATAGTAATGAACTCTGAAAATAGTAAAGAAATTGAACTTGATCATATAAAAAAGCTATTATCTAAAAATGTAGAGGGAATATTAATTGCACCAATTTGTATTAAAAATTTAAAATTTTTAAAAAATAAAGAACTTCCTTTTCTAGTTATAAATAGGATAATAGAGGGATATTCTTATGTTTCCACATCTCTTTATAAAGGTGGTAGAATTGCTACAGAATATATGGTGAAAAATGGATATAAAGACATATGTTTTATTGGAAG
>NZ_CAMQYW010000158.1 GCF_947039425.1 uncultured Cetobacterium sp.
GTTGACATTTCATACTTATTTTTTTTGAATTATAGAGTAAATTCTATAATTTATACAAATAAAAGGAGCGATTAAATGAACATTTATATTTACAATAAACATACTTTAGCTTTAGAAGGAGTTCCAGTAGCTTCAACTTTTGAAGAATTTAAAACTAATCCAATTGAATTTTATCCCGATTGGAACATAGATAATAATATTGCATCAGATACCCTTATTAATAATCCTATTTTAGATGGTGATATTATAAGAGAAAAGACTAGAGAAGAGCAAATACTACTAGATAATAAGCTAGAACTATTACAGGATGGAGAATACTTAGAAAACAATAAAATTATTATTATTCATGCTCCTGAAAATCTATTTAAAAAAAAATGGAACAAGTTATTAAATATATGGGAAGAAGGAGCAAATGAAAGTGAAATTCAAAATGAAATTTTAAAATTGATGGATGAATATACTTTTCTAGTTGAAAAAAAAGTCAGATGGCATAATTGTGGTTTTTCAACTATTGAAATTGAAAAAGAAATGAAAATAAATGAACTTAAAAGACGTGAACTTGCAAAACTAAAATAATTTTAAGGAGAAAATAATGGATATATTAAATTTAATGAAAGAACATCAAGATATTATTCTAACTGGAGGTGCTTTTCTTATTGGATTAATTATTCCAAAAGCTAAAGCTAATTTATTTGGTAAAAAAATAGGTCAAAAGATACCTAAAAAAGCAGCAATATTTATAGCTGATCAATTGGATGCAGTAGAAAAAGGCTTAAGACAACAAGATGTTAATGGAAATGCCGAATTAGTTTCAAATATTCAAGTATCTAAAGAATTTGATAATTTAAAAATCAACTTGGGTTTAGACCAAGTATCAAAGGAAAAGGTTTTGAAATAAGAATAGATCCCCTTAATTACAAAAAGAAACTTATAGAACTTAGAGTCTTTAGAGCAGCTAACTCTATAAGAGAATTATTTAAATTTTGATAAAGGAGATGCAATGTTTAAAGAAGCAGAAATATATCTAAAGATAATAGGAATGATAGCAGCAGCATTCTTTGCTTATCATAAATTTATAATGGCACAATTAGATAAGAAGGTGGATAAAGAGTCTTGTCAAAAAGAAACAGAATACAGAGAAAAACTCCAAAAAGAAAGTAATAAAACAATTTATAAAATGCTTGCAGAAGTTAAAGATGAATTGAACATTATTAAAACATATATATTGCAAAATAAAAATTAAGGAGAGGGAATATGAAAAGAGTAGTACTTTTAGCAGGACACAACTTCAATAGTCCAGGTTGCCATACAGTCATTGATGGAAAAATCGTTACAGAATTCGATTTAACTACTTTGTTAGTCGCTGAAATATTTAAAAAAGAAAGACTTATGGGAATTGATTTAATTATAAAAGCTAGAAATGATTATTCTAACTTAGTAAAAGAGGTTAATAGTTTAAATGCAGATTATTTAATAAGTTGCCATTTTAATGCTTACAATGCAAAAACACAAGGTACAGAGGTCTTATATAGTCATATTTCAGCCAAAGGAAAAGAATTAGCTATAGTTGCTCAAAAGAAATTACTAAAGCATTTAGGTCTAAATAACAGAGGTTTAAAACCTATAACTCTAAAAGATAGAGGCGGAAGTATTTTAAATAAAACTAAACCAGTTGCAATACTATTAGAACCTTTTTTCTTAGATCATATTACAGCAAAAAAAGAATTGGATGATTTAATGAAAAAAACAGAAAATGCAATACTCGACATACTAAATTATATAGATATTAAATAGATTTTTATTGTAAATTTTTAAAAAAGAGAGTATTATTATAAATACCTAAATACTAATTACACAATATATTTTAAAACTAATAAAAAAAGGAAGAGATAATATCTTTTCCTTTTTTTTGAAATTTAATATTGTAAAGTTTTGGAATATAATGTAGTATATCTTGAAATTAAATCTATTGGGGGAAATAAATGACTAAACAAGAATTTATAGAATTATATCAAAAAAATATGGAATTAGAAAATAAAAAAGAATCTGGAAAATTAGTAAATGGATTTCTTTCAACTTTAGAAGAAATTCTTATCAAAGGAGAAGATTTAACTATTGTTGGGTTTGGTAAATTTGAAACTAAACTACAAGGAGCTAGAACTTGTAGGAATCCTAAAACTGGGGAAGAAATTCAAGTAGCTGAAAAAAAAATAGTTAAATTTAAAGTAGGAAAAACGTTCGCTGATAAAGTAGCAAAATAGTAAGGAGAATTTCTCTATGGAAATAAAAACTTATATCAAACTCATAATGGTATTAATTTTAATTGCTATATTAGCAATAGGATTTGCCTCAATCCCATTGAATATTTAAAAAAACGTTTTGATTCTTTTACAAATTATTAAAAAATAAGATATAGTATTAATACCTGATGAGTATTTTAATAAAAAAGAACCCTTAGTCTATATGGGTTCTTTTTTATTAGAAAATAAAATTCTATAATAATTCTGAAATATAATTACTATACTCCTTTATATTTTAAAATATTTAATATTCCAGTTAATAATTCATCTTCACTTAAATCATCTAAACTTAAAGTGGTTTTTAATTTTAAAGACTTATTTAAATAATTTTTACTAGCCTTTATTTCTTTTTTTCCTCGTAGATTATTATCCAGCGCTGCTTTCATATTGTTCTCCTCGCTTATATTAGTCTTTCTTTATCTAAAATGGTATTTATATATATACGCTATTTTTCTTTCTTTCCTTTATTTATTTTTATAAATTTTAAAAAAATAAACTTTTTAAGTTAAGAACCATAAAAAAAATCCCCTAGAAATAATATCTTTATCTAGGAGATTTATATATTCTATTAAATATTGAATTTATATCCAACAGATAAAGTTACTCTTGAATAATCTAATTTAGATTTTGTAAAAGTTCCATCTTCATCAGACCAAGAAGCTTTAGCAAAGTTTGTTTGATACATTAAATCAACTAAATAGTTATTATATTCAACTCCAGCACCTAGTCCTGTATATAATCCATTTTTAACTTTTGTTTTTATATTCTCAGTTCCAGCATTATCAGTAAGTTTTGTTTTGTCTTCATTTATATTGAAAGAATATCCTAAGTTAGCTTTTAAATATGGTTTTAAAGCACTTTCTGTATTAAAGTTATATTTCCCAGTAACATAAAGTGGAATAGAATCATATTTTGCCATTTTAGCTATAACACCTTGGTTGAATGAAAAATCTTTATTTTTATTATGATCTTGATAAGCTATTCCAAGCCCAAGTTCTAATGAATCTGTTATATTTTGAGTCCCTTCAATAGCTAATTCATATCCAAATCCTTTAGTTTTTCCATTTGAAATTTTTGTAGAATTAACTTTATATTTAGAATATTTTGAAGTTATATCTCCACCTGCTTTTAAATAAATATGCTTATTAGATTTTGTAATTATATTTTCTATAGGAGCTACTGCAACTTCTGGTAAAAGTTCAGGTGTAACAACTTCTACAACTTCAATAATCTCAGGTTGAACAACAACCTCTTTTCCAGCAGATAGTGCTAAAATACTTGTACTTAAAAATAGTGATGCTAATGTTAATTTTTTCATGTAAATCCCTCCCTAAATATTAAATTGTATATGACTTATCTTTATACATACTCATTATAGTTGATGAATATAATATAAAAATAATATATACACAAAATTTTTAAATTGATGAACAAAATTCTAAGAAAACTATCACAAAACAAAAAAAATAGAATAAAAATATTTCATCATAATTATAATTACATATAATATTTATAATTCATTCGAATAAATCACTCAAAATAGTATAGAATTATATCAAAAAAATATGGGATTAGAAAATAAAAAAGAATCTGAAAAATTTGTAAATGGATTTCTTTCAACTTTAGAAGAAATTCTTATCAAAGGAGAAGATTTAACTATTGTTGGGTTTGGTAAATTTGAAACTAAACTACAAGGAGCTAGAACTTGTAGGAATCCTAAAACTGGGGAAGAAATTCAAGTAGCTGAAAAGAAAATAGTTAAATTTAAAGTAGGAAAAACATTTGCTGAAAAAATAGTAAAATAATAAAGAAATTTATATATGAAAATAAAAAAGAGCCTGTCAATTCATTAAGATATGAATTCACAGGCTCTTTAATAATCAAAGTAAAATACTTTTAAATTGATTATAAAAAAATTTAATTTCCATTTTAACTGGGGAGATAGAAATCAAACTCTTTTAATACAAAATTATTATTTAGGTAAAAATAGTATATATTATTTTCAAATTATTCATAATATCAATAAAAATATAATAATAAATAAAAATACTTCATCATGATGATATTTATATATAATATTTACAATTCATTTAAATAAACAACTCACAAAAGTCTACTATTTTGAGTTTTATAAATAACCACGATATTTATATCAA
>NZ_CAMQYW010000159.1 GCF_947039425.1 uncultured Cetobacterium sp.
CGAGATACGAATTCGTGACTGGAGTTCAGACGTGTGCTCTTCCGATCTTACAGTTCCTTATAAACACTTTGTTTTAAAGGGAAATAGATAGATGAAAGAATTAGAAAAAGAAAAAATCTATTCACAATATATGTATAGTTTTCCTCACAAAAAAATGTATGAAAATATTGATAAAAATATTATAAAAAATATCTTATTAACAGTAAATGGAGAGATCTCACTATATATTCATATACCTTTTTGTTCATCAAAATGTGGATATTGTAATTTATTTTCTGTAGTAACAAAAGAAAATGATTATATAGATAAATATGTATTACAAATTTTAAAAGAGATTGATTATATAAAAAATATGATCTCTTTAGAAAATCTTAAAGTTACAAGTTTAATAATTGGAGGAGGAACACCTTTAATTTTAAGTATAGAAAATTTAGAAAAAATTTTTAATAAAGTTGAAAGTGTATTTTCAATAGATTTAAAAAATGTTGATTTTCAAATAGAAACATCTCCCAATGAGACATCCATTGAAAAACTCTTATATTTAAAAGAAAGAGGACTAAAAAGAATAAGTATAGGAGTTCAATCTTTTTATCAAAATGAATTAAAAAATGTTTTTAGACAGCATAGTGTTGAAAAAGCCAAAAAAGCTCTTGATAATATAAATGAAATTGATTTTTTAGTAAAAAATATAGATATAATTTATGGACTTCCAGAACAAAATGAAGAAACTCTTTTAAAATCTTTAGAAAAAACAGTGGAATATAATTTTCAAGAGATATTTTTATATCCACTTTATGTTAGAGAAAAAACAATTTTAGAAAAACTAAAGATAAAAGTAGATGAGGAGTTTCAATACTATTTATATAAAAAAAGTGTGGATTTTTTAGAAAAGAATGGATATAAACAAATTTCTATGAGAAGATTTTCAAAAAAAATAGAAACTACTGGAGAAAGCTGTGGATTTGAAAATAGCATATCTTTTGGATGTGGAGGAAGAAGTTATCTAAATAATATACATTTTTGTGAAGAGTATAGTTCTAATTTAAATGAGTGTAAAAATATAATTGATAACTATTTAGAAAAAGAGGACTTTTTACAAAATATTACTGGCTTTGTGTTAGATGAAAGTCATATGAAAATACGGTTTTTAATTAAAAATTTAGGACATATTTTTGGTATTAATAAAGAGGAGTATTATTCACTTTTTAAATGCAATATATTAGAAGACTTTAAAGAAATTACCTATTTTATAGATAGAGGTTTAATAATAGAAGATAAATATAGTTTAAAACTGTCTAAAGATGGGATAGGACTATCAGACTATATTCTTTATACATTTATTCCAGATAATATGAAGGATGGGTTTAATGGATGAATTAGAGCTTATGTATAGAGGAACACTAAAAAGTTGTAACTACTCTTGTTACTACTGTCCTTTTTCGAAAAATACTGTCTCTTTAAGTGAGATAGAAAAGGATAAGTTTCAGCTTAAAGTTTTTTTTGAAAATTTAAACAAAAAATATTTAAAGAAAATTTTTATAACTCCCTATGGTGAAGGACTTATACATAAATATTATAGGGATGAAATAGAAAAAGCTATAAAAAGAAAGGATATAAAAAGTATTGGTATCCAAACAAACTTAAGTTTAAATATTATAGAGTGGATAAAAAATATGAAAGAAAAAAAGCTATCTATAGATAAGATTAATTTATGGATAACTTGTCATTTTTCTCAAATAGATTATGATACTTTTATATTTAAAATTAAAAATATTTATAAAGATATAAATATATCTGTTGGAGTGGTTGGAATACCTAAGGATTATGAAGACATATTAAGTTTAAGAAAAGATCTTCCTAAATCAGTTTATCTTTGGATAAATGAGTATTCACATTTAAAGGAGGAGTATTCTAAGGAGTTAATAGAGAAATTTAAAAATATAGACCCTATTTTTTATAGAAGAAAAGAGATTGATTTTAGTGAATATTGTTCTTGTGGAGTTGGTAGTTTTTTTATTGAAGGGAATGGAAAGGTTAGATTATGTAATAGAAATCCTAAAATTTTAGGTACTTTTATGAAAGAAAACTACTTCAGTAAGAAACATTGCAATAAAAAAGATTGTGATTGTTATCTTACATATTCAAAATTCAAATCAAATATCTTTAATTTCTTTGGGGATAAAAAATTATATAGAGTTCCTGAAAAAATTAATATTAAAAATATATTTTTTGATATAGATGGAACTTTAGTAGAAAATAGAGAGATTTCTCAAGAGAAGATAGAAACTATAAAATTCTTATACGAAAAAAATTATAATCTATATTTTATAACAGATTTACCAAAAGATATTGCTCTTAAAAAATGTTCTAAAGTTAGTAAATATTTTAAAGGTGGAATATTTGATTGTGGAGCTCATATATCTATGGAAAATTTAGAAATATATGAAACTATGGAAATTAATATGGAAATGTTTAGAGAAAATATTTTAAAAAGTTACTCTTTTGATAATAGGTTATATAAGGTTTTATTAAAGAGAAATAATTTGAAAATAGAAGGAACAGATATATTTAAAGGGATTCCAAATATTTTAGTTAAAAAAGGGATTAATAAATTTAGTGCTTTAAAAAAAGTAGGATCGATTCTAAATATGAATTTAGATGAAGTTTTAGCTATAGGAAATGATTTAAATGATATTACTCTTTTTACCAATTTAAAGTATTCAGTTTGTGTTTTAAATGGAAAAACAAAAGCAAAGGAAAAAAGTAAATATCAATTAAATATAAATCAAATACTTTATATTTTAAGAGGAGAAAAAATTTAATGAAAAAATACTATATCTTTCAAGACGAAAAATCACAAAAATTTTGGATAATTGAAAATGATGCTCTAAAAATTACAACTCACTATGGACGTATTGGTACAAATGGACAAATTAAAATAAAAGATTTACAAACTCAAGAGGAAGCAGATAAAGAGTTTACTAAGCTTATTAATCAAAAAGTAAAAAAAGGATATGTTGAGACAAATCAAGAAAATATTTTTAATTCAAAAGATGAATCTAAACGTTATGCTCTTTCTTGTGATGAAGTTTGGGATGATGAAAAGAGTATCGAAGACCTTATTTTAAAAATAAAAAAAGATAAAAAAATTGAAAATTATAAACATATAACTATTGGAATGTGGGGAGAAGGGTATGAAGATGATTGCCAACCTCTATTGGATTATTTTGTTGAAAATAAAGATACCTTTAATAATTTAGAAACTTTATTTATTGGTGATATGGACTATGAAGAGTGTGAGGTTTCTTGGATAGAGCAAGGTGATTATACTGAAATTTTTAAATCTTTAACTAATTTAAAAAAAATAAAAATTAAAGGTGCTAATAATCTTAAATTATCTCCAATTAATCATAAAAAATTAGAGCATTTAGAAATAATTTGTGGTGGATTACCAAAAACTATTTTTTCAGAGCTTTCTCAATCAAATCTTCCTAATTTAAAAACTCTTATTCTTTATATGGGAATTGAAGACTATGGATTTGATGGTTCTATTGAAGATATTAAATTAATATTAAAAAAGGAATTATTCCCATCTCTTGAGAATTTAGAACTAATAAATAGTAATCTTGAAGATGAAATAGTTGAAGAAATATTAAATAGTAATATCCTTTCTCAGTTAGAAACAGTTTCATTTTCTTATGGAACATTAACAGATAAAGGTGGAGCAACAATTTTAAATAATATAGATAAATGTGAAAACTTGAAAAAAATAACTATAGAATATCATTACTTATCAAAAGAAATGGAAAAAGAGTTAAAGGGAAAATTATCAAATATAACTATTAGTAATCGTGAAGAGGAAGATGAGTGGAAAACTCCAATGCTAACAGAGTAAAATATGGAATTATGATACACTTTAGTTGACAGAAAGTTAAGATACCAAGGAGATCAACTTGAGAAAAACATATGCCTATGATTTTAAAATTAAAATTAGAGAATATGATTCTAAAAAAGTTACAACTGTTAGGAAGGGGTGTGAAGTAGATCATGCACCTTTAATTTCAAAATTCCAAGCTGTCAAAGAGGTATCACATGAAAATAAATTTCCTGTGACCTTCAGTTCCGCTGAATATAAAGCGGAGAATATTTTGAATAGAGAGTTTCATTCGGATAAGCCTCAACAAAAGGTTCTAACAGATATTACTGAGTTTAAATATGGGAATAACAAGTTATACATGTGTGCTACATATGATTTGTTTGATAAATCTATTTTATCATATGAATTATCACATACTGCAAATACAGAATTGATTTTGAAAGTTTTAAAGAATTCATATAGTGGAGATGCTGTTCAAGGAGCATTACTTCATAGTGATAGAGGTATAATTCATAGTATGTCTAGAGTTGGAAGGTGCATAGACAATGGTCCAATGAAAGGATT
>NZ_CAMQYW010000160.1 GCF_947039425.1 uncultured Cetobacterium sp.
CTTCAAAAGGAATTTTTTCACCAAAATAATAATCTTTTTTTAACTTATTAACTTGTAAAGAAAATTTATTATTTATAATCTCTTTTTGATTTTGATTATTAGAAACATCAATATTTATACTTTTACTATTCCCTTTTTTTGAAATAAGCGTTAATGTAAATACCCCTGTTTTTTTAGCCTTAATTCTATATGTATCACTTTTTTCTGACGTAACTTTTCCATTTATCATACTATAACTACTATTACTACCTTTTCCTAAAACATCAAAATTATTCAATCCATCTATTTTATAACCATCCTTATCTTCATTACGAAATATTGCTTGAAGAGTAATTATGTCATATAAAGAAGGATTTGCATTTGAAGTATTTAAGATAACATCTGCAAAAATAGAGTTAGCTATTAATAAAAATAAAAATAAAGCATTATATTTTTTCATTGTTCACCTCTACCATCTGTTCTCTGTATTTTCATTATTTAAATTAACTTTTATTTTTTCATTATTTTTAAAAGCCTGTTTTTCATTTCCTTCTAATCTATTTAAAATACTTTGTAGTTCTTCTTTTTTCTGATTTTCTTTCATTTTTTCTGATTTTGATTGTTGTTGATTTTCTTGTTTTTTGTTATTTTTTTCATTTTTATTTTGGTCTTTACTATCATTTTTTTTGTTTTGCTCTTGCTTTTTATTATTTTCTTTATTTTTTTTCTTATCTTTCTTATCTTCATTATTTTTATTTTTTTGATCTTTTTTCTGATTCTCTTGTTTTTGTTGTTCCTCTTTTTTCTTTAAAATCAACTCAAAATTTTTCTTAATATTCACATCAGTATTAGTTTTCATTGCGATTTTATACTCATCTAAAGCCTTTTCAGAATTACTAGTATCTTTTGGATTCTTACTCTTTAATACTAATTCATTTCCCTTTAGAAAATGAATAAATCCTTGGGATTCTATAGGTTTATTCCAAATTAAATAAGAATAAAAAGAATAGATTAAAAGTAAGAGTCCTATTATAAAATTAATAATAATTTTAAACATAACTCTCCTCCTTTCTTTTTTTTCTTAATAAATAACCAATTAAAATTAGTAATATACCTAGAGAAAGTGGATATTGATAATATTTTGTATATATTTTAACTTCATTTGACCTTTTATGATCTTTTTCTAACTTATCTAAATCTCTTATAAATTTTGAAGAATTTATCTGAGTATTATTTAACGAATAGTAATCTCCACCGCTTTCTTGAGATAATTTCTTTAAGAATTTATCATTAAGTTTTGATACAACTATTTGACCATTTTTATCTTTTATAAAGCCATCTTTAATAGGAATTACACTTCCTTCATCTGTTCCAACACCAAATATAAAAACTTTTATTTTATTTTTTTTGACATAATCTATTATATTAGAATTATCTTCACCACCGTCAGTAAAAATAATTATATTTTTATTTTTGCTTTGAGTTTTTTCAAAAGACTTATTAGCTAATTCTATTCCTGTTAGTAGTTTAGTTCCGCCACCAGATATTAAAGAGCTATCAATGGCATCAATATAGTTATTTGCCATAAAATAATCATCTGTTAAAGGCATCTGAATATATGCACTATCTGAAAAAGGAATTATTCCTACTCTATCACCTTTTAGTTTCGTTAAAATATCTTTTAATTCTCTTTTACTAGCATCTAATCTATTAGGATAAACATCCTTTGATAGCATGGATTTTGATATATCCATAAGAACATATAAATCATTCCCTTTAATTTCCATATTAGTTTTACCTTTTAGTTTTTGTGGAGAAAGTAAAGCTAAGAAAACTAATAAACTTCCACTAACTATCAATATTGCTTTTAGTATAATAAGCTTATTTTCACTATACCACCCAATTGACCTTAAAATTTTACTTCTTTTATTTCCACCAATAACAGTAAAAATACATATTATTAAAGGAATAATTATAAAGTATAGATCTTTTATATTGCCAAATTCCATAATTAATCCTCCTATGGTATTCTTATAAATATTACATATTCAAATAAAACTCCTATCATTAATAATATTAAAGCTATCTTTAATAGCGGTTCAAAATACTCTGTAATATCATAAAAACTTCTACTATCTATTTTACTTTTTTCTAACTTGTTTATATCTTTAAAAATATTTTTAAACTCTTTTTCATCACTAGCTCTAAAATATTGTCCATTAGTATTTTTAGCTATATTATTTAATAAATTTTCATCTAATTCTGTATTTTTAACATAAGAAGTCCCAAAGAATGACGGAACAGCTATTTCTTTAGCACCTATTCCTATTGTATATACTTTTATTCCCATTTCTTTTGCTAATTTTGATGCTCCTATTGGACTCATTTCTCCTGAGTTATTTTCTCCATCTGTCATTAATATTACAACCTTAGATTTAGCTTCACTATTTTTTAATCTATTAAGAGCTACACCTAACCCCATTCCAATAGCAGTCCTGTTATTACTTGTTATATCATCTGTTGTAATTTTAGATAATGTATCATTTATAACTGTATGATCAAAGGTTAATGGGACTTTTGTATAGGCATCTCCACCAAATACCACTAAGGAAACTCTATCATCAGGCCTCTCATTAACAAACTCTTTAAGCAACTCTTTTGATTTTTCTAATCTACTAGGATTAAAATCTCTAGCTTCCATAGATTTAGAAAGATCTAGTGCTATCACAATATCTATTCCATTCTTTTTTATCTCTTGTCCCTCTTTAATGCTTTGAGGTCTTGCTAGTGCAAATATCATTATTAAGAGTGATAAAATATTAAACTTTTACCTATAAGATGTTTTTTAGTCTTTTTTCCATATTTTTTTACATTTGAAATACTAGGAACTACTATAGAATCAAACTTAATTTTTCTAAAAAACAAATAACATAAAATAGGAATAAGAAAAAGAACATAAGGGTCTTTAAAACTAATCATTTTTTCTCTCCTTTCTTAATCTCTCGATAATTTCCATAGATTTTTCTTTGTATTTTTCATAATCATTATCACTATTTTTAGAAAATTTTAAATAATCTAATTTTTTTATAAACTCAATATCTTCAAAAGTTAACTTATCTAAATTATACTCACCATTTAAAAAACTGCTTTTATATTCTCCATCAATATAGTTTCTTAAAGAGTAACTTAGCTCATCTTTCCATTTGTCCATATTAATATTTTTTATATTTTTATTATAAATATTAAAAGGATCTCTATTTCTTTTTAATATAAATAAAATAATACTTAATATAATTAAAAATAGCCCCACTATAAAAGATCCTATTGTTTTATAAGGATAATCTTTAATTATAAATTTATTTTCCTTATTTGCTAAATCTTTTTTTAACTCTTTATCCTTTTTAGTTAAAGTACTTTTTATATCTATTTTTAAATTAGTATTTCCTATTTTTATCTTATTTACTCCAACTTTATAACTAGTAAAAGACACAATATATTCATTATTTGACTTAGTTATATCTACATTTTTATAAGGTTTAAATGCTTTTTCTATCTGATTCTTACTTATATCACCTTGAATTTTTAGTGTAATATTATCTCCAATATTATACTCTTTTCCATAGGCTAGGAGAGAGAATAAAAGAAAAATCATTGTTATTTTTTTCATTTTCTACCAGCCCCTTTAAAAAATCTTGAAAGCTCTTTAATATAATCTTCTCCCACATATAAATTTATTCCTTTTTTAATTAAAGGGGAATCTAAACTAATATCTTTTTTAAAGTTTTCAATAACAATTTTTTCTCCTGTTTCAGAATCTTCTAAATTAAATATGGCTCCCTTTGGTAAGATATTTTGTTTTTTATCTCCTATTCTTATAGGGATAATCTCATGTTTTTTTGATAAAATTTTAAGTTCTTTTTCATAATTTTCATCTAAAAAATCAGATATTAAAAATATTACTGCTCTTCTTTTAAAAATTTTTCCAAAATATCGTAACCCATTAGCTAGATTTGTTTTTTTACTTTTAGGTTCTAATGTTAATATTGATTCTATTATAGATAGTGAATGTTTTTTCCCTTTTTTTAAAGGTATATACTTTTCAATTTCATCTGTAAAAAATAAGGCTCCTACTCTATCACCATTTTTAGTAGCACTAAAGGCTAGACTTCCAACAAGTTCCGTTATTAAATCTATTTTTTCTTTAAATCTTGTTGAACCAGATACATCAACAAGGATAAATATTGATAACTCTCTTTCTTCAACAAACTCTTTAACATAGGCTTTTCTTTGCTTTGCTGTAACCTTCCAATCTATCTTTTTTACATCATCTCCAGGAGCATATCTTCTAATATCCGAAAACTCTATCCCATTACCCTTTAAACAAGATTTATACTGTCCTGCAAATATATTATCCGCTAAAGATCGGAAGAGCGTTCGTGTAGGGAAAGAGTG
>NZ_CAMQYW010000161.1 GCF_947039425.1 uncultured Cetobacterium sp.
AAAAACCTCCTGTATATAAAAATAAAACTGGGAATTAACCCAGTTTTATTTAATAGCATTAATTATAAAGCGTTAACTCTAGCAGCTAATCTAGCTTTCTTTCTAGATACAGTGTTTTTCTTCATGATTCCTTTTGTTACAGCTTTGTCTAACTCTTTGTAAGCTACAGATAAAGCAGCTTTAGAAGTTTCAACTTCTTTAAGCTCAACAGCTACAAGAACCTTCTTTACCATAGTTTTTATTCTAGATTTTACTGCTTGATTTCTCTCTCTGTTTCTCTCTGCTACTAATACTCTCTTTTTTGCTGATTTTGAATGTGCCAAATCAAAAACCTCCCTTAGTTTTTTAAATAAATTTTCATAATATATTACCACAGATAACACTCTGTGTCAATATACATTCCATACTTAGTGTAAGTATTCTAATTTGACAGGTAAGCATAAAAAGAGACACTACAATATGTACAATGGACCAAGTATATTTTAACATATTTTATAAGAAATTAAAAGGATAGTAAAAAAAAATTTTATATTTTATCAAAAAAGGAGTATTATAGTAGGAGATAAATTAAAAATGAAAGGAAAAAAATGAATATAGAAGAAAAAATAAATATTGAAATAAGAGAGAAAATGCGAAAGGAAATAGAGGAAGCTCAAGGAAATGAAGTTTTCTTTAGAGGAATCCCTGATGAAGATGGTATTGTATCTCAAGTAGAAGTTTTAGCAAGAGGAAATAGATATTCAGTACCAGCAATATTAAAGGCTATGAGAAAGGGTGAGGTTATAATACATAATCATCCATCAGGGCATCTTTTTCCATCAGATGCAGATGTAGAAATAGCAGCCGCATATGCTAATAAATTAGTAGGAGCTTCATATATTGTTAATAATAAGGTTGATGATATATATATTATTGTAGAACTGATTAATAATAAAAATGTAAAAATAGATATTAAACCATATTTTGAAAAAAAAGGGTTACTATCAACTGTTTTTGATGAGTTTGAGTATAGAGAAGAGCAACTTGAAATGGCAGATATTATAGAAAAGGGATTAAATAGTGAAACTAAGGTAATTGTAGAAGCAGGAACAGGAACAGGTAAGACATTAGCTTATTTGATTCCAAGTATAGAGTGGAGTATAAAAAATAAAAAAAGAGTAATTATAACAACAAATACAATAAATCTTCAAGAACAACTTTTAAATAAAGATATTCCTATGGTTAAAAAAGTAATAGAAGATGAATTTTCTTATGCTTTAATAAAAGGTAGAGGCAATTATTTATGCAATAGAAAATTAAATAATGTGGCAACTGGAGATATAGTAGATATGGATGACTTTAGTCAAAGTCAAAAAACCCAGTTAAAAGAGATTATAAAATGGGGGGGTAGGACAGAGTCAGGAGATCGTGCTGAACTCCCATTTGAGGTAGATTATATAGTTTGGGAGCATTTTCAAAGTGAAAGTGATATGTGTACAGGAAGCAAATGTCCTTTTAAATCTGAATGTTTCTTTTTAAAGGCTAGAGAGGAAAAAAAACAAGCGGATGTTTTAATAACAAATCATCATATGTATTTTTCAGATTTAGCTATAAGAAAAGAGATAGGATTTAATACAGAATATTCAATACTTCCAGAGTATGAACTTGTAGTTTTTGATGAAGCACATAATGTTGAAAAAGTAGCAAGAGATTATTTTTCTTATGAAGTTTCAAAATATGGATTTACTAAAACAATGAATCATATACATTCTTTAGATAGAGGGAAGAAAAAAGGGACAGGAAATTTAGATATATTTATTAATTATTTAAAATTATCTGACTTTGAAGGAAAAAAAAGCATTGAAAGAGAACTTGAAAATGATATTAAAATTGCTCATAGAAATTTATATAAGTCAGGTAGAGAATATTTCAATTATTTAATAGATATATTTTCAAAAGGGCAAATGGGAAATATATCATATAGATTGAAAAAAGATACATTTGAAAAAGCAAAATATTTTGTGCAACTAGATAATTTAAAGGATGAATTTATTGGAGACATTAGTTCATACTTAAAAAAAGTGAGAAGAATTTTAGCTAAAGTGAGAGATTTAGAAGATAAAGAGGGACATATTAATGATTTTTTAAGATATATTGAGCGTCTAGAAGGCTTCTTTGATAATTTTAAATTTATAACAAAGTTAGATGATGAAAAATTTATTTTTTGGGTTGAAGTAAATGGAAAAAAAAGTAACTCAAAACTTGTAGCAACACCATTAAAAATTGATAAAGAATTAGATAAAAATTTATATAGTAATTTAAAACAAATTGTATTTACATCAGCTACTATAGCAATAGGAAATGATTTTAATTATTTTAAAGAGAGTATAGGATTAGTTGAAAAAACTTTAGAAAAAGTTATACATTCTCCTTTTGATTATGATAAACAAATGAAAGTTTATTTACCGAAAGATCTTTTAAATCCAAGTGATCCTAAATTTATAGATAGCATTAAAGAGTTCTTAAAAGGTTTAGTATTGAAAACTTCTGGAAAATGTTTTATACTGTTTACTTCATACACAGCATTAAATTATTTATATTATATGCTAAAAGATGAACTTGAGGAGTTAGGATTAAATCTATTAATTCAAGGGCAAGCACCTAGAACTCAACTTGTAAATATGTATAAAAATATAGAAAATCCAGTTCTTTTTGGAACGGATTCTTTTTGGGAAGGAGTGGATATTAAAGGAGAACAACTAAGTTCAGTTATAATAATAAAGCTTCCATTTAAAGTTCCAAGTGATCCAATAACTGAAGCGATTATAGAAAATATAACACAACAAAATAAAAATGCCTTTGTAGAATATCAAATACCAGAATCAGTGATTAAATTCAAACAAGGGATTGGACGTTTAATTAGAAGTAAAAGTGATAAAGGGATAATTACTATTTTAGATAATAGAGTTATTACAAAATCTTATGGAAAATATTTTAAAGAGGCAATACCAACAAAAAATATAAAGATATTAACTAAAAATGAAGTGTTAAAAGATATTTAGACATTTAAAAGGAGTAGTTGAAAATGAGAAAAATAGAACTATTTGGTCTAAGCTTAACTTTTAAAATAAATAAAAAGAATGCAGATGATGCAGAACTATATACAAAAGATCATCATTTAAAAGAAAAAATATTTTATTTATTTATAATGATAATGATAATAGTTATGAGTTCAAAAGCGGGATATATAACAAGTGAACAGAAGTATGAAGTGGGAGATGTGGCTATAAGTGATATATATGCTCCTAAAAGTATTTTATACAATGATAGAGATAAAAAAAATGATGTTATAAAGGCGTTAATTGCGAACTCTAAAAAAGAGTATATATATGTACCAGAAGCTGGAGAAGTATATGTGTCAGCAGCAAATAATTTATTTGAAGAGATAGAAAATAAAAATTTCAGAAGAAATAAGCTTTATTTAGAAAAAATAGAAAATGTAGTAGGGAAACCCATATCAAAAAATATAATGAATGAATTACTTGGTATGAATAAAAAAAGATTAGAAAAAGTTCAAAAAAATGTAGTAGATTTTCTAACAAATGCCTATAGCACAGGAGTAATAAGAGAAAAAGGAATATTAAAAATATCTCCTCCAAATGATGTTAAATTTAAAGAGTTATCTAGTATAGATAGGAACGTAGTTAGATACTTTTTAACAGCGAATTATATATTTGATCAAACAAAGACTAAAAATTCAATAGCAGAAAAGATATCTCAAATACAAGATCAAATTGTAGATATAAAAGCTGGAACACTCCTTGTAAAAAAAGGAGAGATTATAACTGAAAATAAATCGAAATTGCTTGAGGCAGCAGGAATATATTCTTATAAAAAAAGTATAGGTATTTCAGCAGCAAATGGATTGTATGGAATAATTTTAATTGTGATATTTTATCCATTCTTAGTAAAAAGATTTAAAAAAAATATTTTAAATAAAAATATTTATCGCAGTTTATTTTTAATATTTATTATGACTTTTTTAAGTTATAGATTAATAAAACTAGATCATATATATTTTATACCATTTGAAATGATGTATTTTTTAATGACAATATTATTTGCAAAGGAATTTGCACTTTTTACAACAATAATGTCAATAATGTTCTTATTTCCATTGGTAGGATATGATTTAGTATTTGTAATGGTAACATCTCTAGTTTGTATTATGGGTGAATATTTAATAGAAAAGGTAACAACAAGACAAGAATTAATTGCTCTTGGAATGAAACTTGCAGTAACAAAATTTTTCCTATATTTATTAATAACATATTTTGTAGGAAGAGAGAAAAGTTTAGTTGCAATTCAAGGTGGAGAGATAATTGTGTCTGGATTATTATCTGGGACATTGACAATAGCAGCACTTC
>NZ_CAMQYW010000162.1 GCF_947039425.1 uncultured Cetobacterium sp.
GAGGTTTTGTAAGTGCTTCATCATATCCAATAATTAAATCTTTAACTGTTACTATTTCCCTAGAAGGTGTTCTTGATTTTTTAAATTCAAAAATTGGTTTTGGTTTCTCTCTCGCTATCTCTATTATGTCCATACGATCTAATTTTTTTTGTCTATCTTTAGCCATATTTGTTGTAGCTACTCTAGCTTTATTACGAGCGATAAAGTCCTCTAAATGAGCTATCTCTTTTTGTTGTTTTTTATAAGCTTGTTCTATTTGACGTTTTTTCAATTCATACATATCTATAAATTGATAATAATCTCCTGTATATCTCGTTAAAACAGCACTTTCTATATGATAAATTACATTTGTAACCTCATTTAAAAATGGAATATCATGTGATACTAAAATAAATGCATTTTCATAATTTTTTAAGAAATTCTTTAACCAAATAATATGATCTTCATCTAAAAAGTTTGTAGGCTCATCTAATATTAATATCATTGGATTTTCAAGTAAAACTTTTGCTAGTAATATCTTAGCTCTTTGTCCACCTGAAAGTTCAGAAACATCTTTTTCAAGTCCAATATCTAAAAGTCCTAATCCTGCTGCATACTCCTCTATTTTAGAATCTAAGTTATAAAAATCAGATCCCTCTAATATGCTTTGAATCTCTCCTACATTTTCAAGGATTTCATTCATTTCATCTTCTGAACAATCTCCCATTTTTTCATATAAATCCATTATTTCTTGCTCTAATTCAAACATATGAGCAAAGGCTGATTTTAATATATCTCTTATACTTTTTCCTTTTTCTAAAGTACTATATTGATCTAAATATCCTGTTGTTATGTGATTGCACCAACTTACATTTCCTTCATCAGGCATTAATTTACCTGTAATAATATTTAAGAAAGTAGATTTCCCCTCACCATTTGCACCAACAAGACCAACGTGCTCCCCTTTTAACAAACGAAACGAAGCATCTTCTAATATAACTCTTGCTCCAAAACCATGACTTACTTTACTTACATCTAAAATACTCATTAAAATTTAACTCCTATATATTAATATTTTATTTTTTTTATTCTTTGTAATTTTAACATAAAAAATATTTAAAAGATAGATTTTTACTTTATTTAATTTTCGAAATAACTATTTATTATATTTTCTAAAATTTCATATGTTAATATTTTTTTTAAAACATAAGGTCTTATCTCTTTTAAAATTTCACTTTTTATCTCTTCTAATTTTATTCCATTTACACTATAAATTTCACTATTTATCTCTAATACATTTAATACTCTTTCTTTAATATCAATAAAATTAGTAAGAATTTCATCTTTTACTTCCTTAATTTCTACTATTTTATCTTTTTCTCCTAATATATTTGGATATTTTTCTAAATATTTACAGATATACATTTTTCTACTACCCATAAAAGCTAATTTTTGAATTTTTGTCTCTATTCCACACTCTTTTACATAATCTCTATACGCATAAGTTTCAATTCCATCCTGTATATCTTGTGAGAGCTCTTTAAAATACTCGAATAAGCTTTCATCGTAAGAAGGTGTGCTTTCATTAACAAAATTTAGAGACTCTTGTTTTGATGCTGATAAAGTCTTTCTATCAAGAATTTCAATTTCATCCTCAATCCAATTATTTTCTAAAGCTTTTAAAAAATAACTTCTAATTTTATCAACCTTTTGAGCCTTCATGTATCTTGCTGTTAATTCAACCTTTTTATAACCATATAACTCTATAGATTCTCTTATTGTTTTTTGCATTGTTTTTAATAATCGTGCTTTCATTGGCATTAAATTTAAAACTTTATTTATAAGTTCTGATGTAATAACTACATTTTCATCATTTTCTATATTTTTATCTAATTTTGAATGTTCCATCTCACTAATAGCAAACTCTTTTGATATTTTTCTAAAGTCATTTAAATCTTCAAAAAATCGATCTTGCTTTTCTATTGTTGCTGTTTCTGGAAAATATATCTCTATTTCAGAATTTTCCCATGTTGAACTTTTTATAAATTTAAAATCAACAATTAACTTTTTTGACTTTAATCCTTCAAAGGCTTTTGTTAATGTTTTTATTGTTTGTGGGAAATTTCTTTTATCAAATTTTAAAGGAATTCTTTTTATTAAAAAAATTGTATCTATTTTTAAATATAATTCACTAAATCTTAATTTTTCAATTAACATATAAATAGTTCTTGCTGTTGAACTTTCTATCTCAAGCAGCATATCTCCATCATAAACCATATATCCTTTTTTCATAATGTTATTATAGAAATGTTCAGAAAACTCTATTTCATATATCTCTTTTACTCTTCTATCAGTATAAGTCATTCTATATTGTTCATTTTGTTTTTTATCTAAATTAATAGTTCTTATATTAAAAATAGATGTTTCAATTTTATCATTAATAACTCCGCCCAATTTACTTGAATACAAAGTATTATTAAATATATATGCTGTTGAAGCTAGTCTTGACAATGATTTATTTATATATTTTTTATAATCTCCTGTTGTCATTTTTAACTTGTTTTTTAATTCAGAGGCAGTTATTATAATTTTTCTAGGCATTCCATTTTCTTTCATTAACTGCATTAAAGCTATAAAAATTTTTTCCTCCATCTCACCAGGAATATAATCTCCTGCCTGAGGAGTAACTCTTATATAAGTACTTTTATTCTTATTAAAAAAATAAGTTGTTATTTCATTTTTCTTTTTAGAAGTATTTTTGGAAAAAATGGGAAATTGAACTAAATTCATTTCAACTCTAATTAAAGATTTATTTTTTACTAATTTTTCATCAATAGATACATCCTCATCTCTATAAAAAGTTTCCCCTGTTTCTATTGTTTCTGTTTCCATCCAGTTGTCATAACTTTTCTTTTTTAATTTAGTCACAATTATAACTCCTTTTTTTTGCTTATTAGTTGGGGTTACTTTTGAAAAAAGAGCTTTTTTTTCAGAAAATACACCCAACTAATAACGAAATTTAACATATTTCATCAATTTTACCATACTTTTCTCCAAATTTCTTATTTTTTTTAGAAAATATACCCAACTAATAACGAAAATATAGATAATCCCTAAACTAACCCCAACTAATAAGCAAGATAACCCCAACTAATAAGCATATATACACCCAACTAATAAGCAAAGTAACCCCAACTAATAAGCATATATACACCCAACTAATAAGCATTGGTATAAAATCAATCTAGACCATATAAATAAAAGGTTAATCGTTATATTACGCATGTTATTTTTGGTACATAACAATATAACAATATTTACAATATAACAACTATATACAATGTGATATATATTAAATAAAAAAAATCAACCTAATTTATCCATTAGATTGATCTTAAAAAATTAATTAATTTGATTTAACATTTCTTTTACAATTTTAACTGAATTGTCAGCAGCTATTTGTTCAAATTCATTATAATTCATATGAGCTGAACCATCTGCTTTATCAGACATAGATCTAATAACAACAAAAGGAACATTATATAAATTAGCTACTTGAGCTACAGAAGCTCCTTCCATCTCAACAGCCATAGCATTAAAATTATCTTGAAGTGATTTTACTTTAACTTTATCAGCAATAAATTGATCTCCAGTAGCAATAGTTCCAATATAAGCTTTATGATTTATTAAAATTTTATCAGCAGATTTTTTAGCGATATTAATTAATTCTTTATTTGGAATAAATCTTCCATTAGTAGAACCAGGAACCATTCCTAATTTAGTTCCAAATACTGTAGTATCATAATCATATTGCACTAAATCTTTTGAAATAACAATATCTGCAATATTCAATTTGTTATTAACAGCTCCAGCTACACCAGTAAAAATTATTTTATCAATATCATATTTTTCTAGAGCCATAGTAGTTGACATTGCTGCATTTACTTTTCCTATTCCAGATTTAAAAACAATAACTTTTTTATTATTTAATAATCCTTTATGAAACGTAACAGATGCATTTGTTTCAACAGTTACATCTTTCATTTGAGTTAGTAAATTTTTTATTTCAGAATCCATAGCACCTATAATAGCAATTTGATTAGCCATAGAAATAGTGGATCCTAAAAGAGACAATAACACTAATAATTTTTTCATATAAATAAATCCTCCTAAAATAATAAAAACAGCAAGCAAAGGCCCACTGTTTAATAGTTTTATACTGGTAAAGTATAGCATTATTTGAATATGTTTTCAAATACAAAAAAATATTATTTTATAAATATTACTATTCATAAAATAATCTAAAATAAATAAATAAAACGTTAAATATTGTTAAGTTTGTAATTAATTTGAAATTAAGAAAATTTTAAAAATAAAT
>NZ_CAMQYW010000163.1 GCF_947039425.1 uncultured Cetobacterium sp.
TATATATGCTTCACTACCAAAAGCTCCAGTTTCAACACATCCACTTGTTCCGCCAAGTCTTGCATCTTCAATAGTTTTTCCAGCATTTAAAAGCTCTTGAATAATTGCTTCAGTATTATAAAAAGCTGGTTGTCCCCATCCTTTTCTAGAAACTTCACATGCTTTTTTCAAGAAATTTTTAGGAGTTTTTTTACTAATTTGAACATTTGAACTAGGTTGTAGAAGTTTCATTTCATCCATACATTCTAAAATTAAATAACTAATATCGTTAACTCCATCTTGACCATTAGCAGTTATACCGCCACTATTAATATTAACAAAATCAGTATATGTACTACTTTCTTTTAAAGTAACTCCTACTTTAGGAGGTGCTGGTTGATTATTAAACTTTACCCATAGACACTCAAGTAATTCTTTAGCTTTATATTCATCTAAAATATTATTTTTACAATCTTCTAAATAAAATGGATTTAAATGTTGATCTAAACGACCAGGACTATAAGCATCCCAAGGATTTAATTCTGTTGTAACACCTAGGTGGATAAACCAATACATTTGAATAGCTTGCCAATAAGTTTCAGGTTTATTTGCAGGAACAGTTTCACAATTTTTAGAAATTTGTAAAAGCTCTTCTTTTCTGATGGGATCACTTTCTTTTTCTGCTAATTCTTTAGCAAGTAAAGAGTATCTTTTACCTAAAATTATAATAGCATCACATGCTATACTCATAGAGTTTAATTGTTCCCTTTTCTTTAGGGCGTTAACATCAGTAGCAAAATCTAGATTTTTAATTTCCTCTTCAATTTCTTTTTTGTAGTCATTAAAACCTTTAGTATAAATTTCAAAGGAAGCAACAGTATGACCTGGTCCTCTTTGCTCCATAAATTCTGTGAAAATTCCGCTTTCATAACATTCTCTCCACTCAGGGGATACAGAGTTTATTATTTTATTTCTAACAGAACGTTTTTCCCAATATGGAATAATTTTAGATTTTTGAAGTTCTAAATCTTCTTCTGTAACAGCAAAACCAATAAGTTCACGATTATTCATAATGTGCATATCTTCTAAAGTATGACAACACAATTCTGGGAAAGTAGGTGAAGATTGTGGTGCATCTCCTTTTTCTCCTACAATAAGTTCACCATCATTAATACAAAGTTTTTTATTTTCCATAAAATGTTTAAAAGCAAGAGCTCTTAATTCAGGAATAGAAACACTTCCTTCATATTTCATATAAGCATCAGTCATTAAATTAGCTCTTTCAATATATATATGTGCTGGAGCTTCCACACTTTGTTGTCTTAATTTTTGTACTCTTTCATTCATACCTCTAAGCTTCATAATTTATCCCCCTATAATTGTATTTGAAAATCCATTATTAATAAACAATTTTTTTAATATTTCCATATAATCAGGAGTTGGAGTAGTTAAAAAATCTCCTTGATATTTTAAATTTAATTTATCATATTTGCTTGTTCCTAAATTATGATATGGCAATAAATTTATTTTAAAAGTTTTAATGTTTTCTTTTAAAAAATCAATAATATCTAGCATTGATTTAATATCTTCATTAACTCCACCAATTACTGGAATTCTAATATTTATATTAGCTCCTTCATCACTAATTTTTTTTAAATTATCTAGAATTAATTCATTGCTTTTCCCCATATATTTAAGGTGTTTTTGATTGTCAATTAGTTTAATGTCATATAAAAAAGTATCAATATATGGCAAAATTTTTAAATAGTTATTTAAAGGTGCAAAACCACAAGTATCAATAGCAATATTGTATCCTCTATTTTTAAGTTTTTGGACTAAGGGAAGAATAAATTCTATATTTTGTGCCATTACTTCACCCCCAGAAAGAGTAACACCTCCATAAGATTGATCATAAAAAATTCTATCTTTTTCAATTTCTTTAAAAAGTTCGTCTATATTTTTTTGTTCACCAATAAATTCTCTAGCATTGTATGGACAAAAATCTATACATGTTTCACATTGTGTACATAATTTCGTATTAGTACAGGGTTTGCCGTGAGTTGTTGCAATTGCCTTACTAGGACATCTTTTAATACAAGAAAGGCAAGATTTACATTTTTCTTTACTAAACATAAACTCTTTAGTAAAAGATTGACTTTCTGGATTGTGACACCAAATACAAGTTAAGTGACATCCTTTAAAAAAAACAGTAGTTCTAATTCCATCTCCATCGTGTAAAGAGTATTTTTGAATATTGATAATATGTGGTAAATTCATAAAGCCCCCAAAATAAATTTATGAAAACATTAAAAATAGTTTAAAAAGATAATTAGCAGCAGCCCCAGCAACAGCCCCACCAAGAAGTTGACAAAGAATAGCTGGTTTTGTAAATTGATTCTGATCCAATGTATTAAGCATTCCAATATGAGTACTTAAAAATCCACTCATACATATTCCCATTCCTGTAAAAGTAGCTACAGTTCCAGCATTTGCCAATCCAGCGTCAATAAATCCTTTAGTTAATCCCATAGCACTTCCAACAGCACCTAAAGCAGTAAAGGGATATGCAAGTAATTCTGGATTAGAGAATCCCCAAAGTAAATTGGCAATAGGTAAAAAGTGAGCTCCAACTCTAGGTAAAAGTTTAACCCCTTCGTAAGCAACTCCTAAATATTCTCCGTTAGGGCCAGCAGGACCAAATGTTAAAATCATAACTAAAGTACAAATTAAAACAGTTCCAGAAGCACAAGCTAATCCTAATGTAACACCAGATTTGGCACCATCCATAAGAGCAGCCATAAATCTTTCAAAAGCTCCACCGCTTCTAATTTCTCTAGTCTGAGAGAATTCGTCATTATTTACAACCTTCTCATCCTCTTTTCCATAATATTTTTTAGCAATAACAAGCATAACTCTCACAGAAACAATTCCTCCTATAAAAGCTCCTATATTACCAATAAGAACAGCTGGAAAATATTCACTACCAAGACTAAGCATGTAAGCTGTAACTATAAGTCCCATTCCAAAAGTAGTTCCAAGATTAGTATAAGTTGCTTTTTCAGCTTTTGAAAAATATTGGTCAAATCCTTTATCAGCAGCAAGAGATAAAATAGCAGGATTATCTGATATGTATGTAGTAACTGCCCCTAATGCAGCAGCACCAGGTAAACCAAAGACAGGTCTCATAATAGGTGATATAATTTTATTAACAAGAGCAATAATACCGAATTCTGACATAATACCAGCAGCAGCTCCAGCTAAAATAGCAACAGCCATAATATAGAAAGAAGTATTCATCAGAACATCATGTCCAGTTTTCATCATAACACTGAAAACAATACTAAGTCCCATAACCTTTCCCAAATAACCAAATAATAAAATAAATCCACCAAGAGCAACAAAAGTTTCTAAAGAAACTGATTTTTTTCTATTTGCAGCACCTTTTCCGTTCACAATATTCCCCCTACGAACACTTAATAGGACAATTATACAAGAAACATTTTTAAAAAGCAATTCATATTTATGAAATAAAGAGTTTTTTTTTCACTTGAATGAAAAAATATGACATTTGTACTAAATTTTGAAATTAGAAAAAAAAAGTGAAATATGTTATTATATATAAGAAAGAAATAGCAAAGAGAGGTTTGGAAATATGGATACATTGGGGCAGAAAATAAAAAAATTAAGGATTGAAAATAAAATTACATTGAAAGAATTAGGAGAAAAAACCAGTTTATCAGTTGGATTTTTATCACAATTAGAGAGGGGTTTAAGTACAATAGCTATAGATTCACTAGAGAAAATAGCTAGTATTTTTAATAAAGAAATATCATATTTTTTTCAGAAGCTAGAAGAAACAGGATCTGTAGTATTGAGAAGTTATAATCAAAAAACAGAAAAAATAATCGAAGATAGATTTATTTTTAAAAATTTATCAGCTAATTTGAAGGATAAAGTTATGCGTCCAAGATTAGTTCAAATTCAACCTATGAAAAAATCAGAAGAGATAAAAACGTACGGACATGAAGGAGAAGAATTCATATTTATATTAGAAGGTATTTTGACTTTAAATTTAGAAAAAGAAAAATTCAATTTATATCCTGGAGATTCAGCTCATTATAATTCTGAAATTTCACATAATTGGTCAAATGAAACAAATAATATAGTTAAATTTTTAGTTACAAGTACCCCAAATCCATTTAATGAAAAAAAATAAAAAATTAAATTATTAAGAATTAAAATTCATTGCAAAAATTTATAAAAAAGTGTAGAATGTAATGATTAAGTAATATAAAAAATAGAGTTTATATATAGAGAAGAATATATAAAAAAGGAGTGAATACGTGTTTATAGATGAAGTAATACT
>NZ_CAMQYW010000164.1 GCF_947039425.1 uncultured Cetobacterium sp.
ACCTAGTTAGAGGGTTGGTGAATATAAGTTAAGGATTTAACGAAATTTCTTTAGTCTTGTGATAGTAGGGGCACAGTACGGATGAAACCATGATAATAAGTGGTGGACGGATAGCCCCAAGTCAATAATTTTAAAATTGTTTTAATTTAGAATTAATAGATGAATGGTCGTAAACCAAGAAAATAAAGTTTCCTAATTCTTAGGAAGAGGGAGGCGTACAATCTATGAGTTTAATGGACTGCATAATTGAAGAATCGAATATTTATCGAGCAATTCATGCGCTGAAAAGCAATAAGGGAAGTAAAACTCCAGGAGTGAATGGCGAAACCATAAGCGATATATTAAAAATTGAAGATGAAATAGTAAAACGAATTAAATATGATTTAAAGGGCAGATATACGCCAGGAATGGTTAAAAGAGTAGAGATTCCAAAAGGAGATGGAGAGTTTAGACCACTAGGAATACCTAATATCTATGATAGACTAGTACAGCTATGTTTTAAACAAATTTTAGAACCAATAGTTGAAAAGAGTTTCCATAAAAATTCCTTTGGATTCAGACCACAACGTAGTACAGAACATGCTATAGCAACTTGTTATCACATGATAAATATAGCAAAATTACATTTTGTTGTAGATATTGATATAAAAGGTTTCTTTGATAATATAAATCATAAAAAGTTGATAAAACAACTTCAGCGATTTAAATCTATCGACAAGAAAACCTTGTCAATAATAAAACGTATGTTGAAAGTAGAAACTATACTACAAAACAAAGATATTATTCAATCTGAGAAAGGAACTCCCCAAGGAGGAATACTTTCACCACTCTTAGCTAATATAGTTTTAAATGAACTTGACTGGTGTATACATAAACAATGGTTAGGATTAAAAACCAAAAAAGATTATTCCACTCTTGGAAGTAAAGAGAGAGCTCTCAGAGATACAAACTTAACAGAAGTTAGAATTGTTAGATACGCAGATGACTTTAAACTCTTTTGTAGAGATCGAGGTTCTACGGAAAAGATCTTCAAACTTGTTAAAATATTCTTGAAAGATAGATTGAAACTAGAAGTTTCAGAAAAGAAATCAAAAATAGTGAATCTAAGAAAAGAGTTTAGTATCTTTTTAGGAATAAAATTCAAAGCTGTTAAGAATAGAAACAGATTAACTGTGAGGTCATATATATCTGACAAAGCAAGAAAAGCTATCCTAACCTTAATCAGACAAGAGATAAAAGAGCTCCAAAGAAGACGAACTGCCACCCAAGTCTTAAAATTTAATTCAATAATACTAGGAATTCAAAATTATTATCGCATGGCAACAATGGTAAATATAGATTTTAGAAAAATTGGCTATATAGTTAATAAATCCTTAATGAACAGATTAGGGAAACCATCTGGGAAAAAGGATAAAAAATACAAACTCCGCTATAAAGGGTATAACTTTCAAGTGTGGAACGTAGCAGAAACTACAATCTTCACGCCACAAGCTATAAAGTTTAAAATACCTAAACTATTTTCAGCGAAAAAGTTTGTTAGGAATGTTGAAAAACAAATTGAGATAATTGGAATCGAAGACCCTCAAATAAGAGCTGTTTTGAGACTCCAAAGAAACTCAACTTGTGAAGTAACAGGAAAATATATCGCAGGAAATGACAACTTTTATGTTCATAGGCTAGTTCCAAAAGAACATGGAGGAAGTGATGACCTTGAAAATTTAATGTTACTAGATTCTTCATTCAAAACCTTACTAGAAAGTGAAAATAGAGAGGATTACTATAAAGACAATGAGAATTATGCAAGAATATTAAAAACACTTTCTAAATATAAATAAAATTTAAAATTATGATGGAACGCCGTGTGCGGTGAAAGTCGCATGCACGGTGTGGAGCAGGGGAAAAGGTAGAGATAATTTCAAAACCTTACCTATTGCTATAAACTATTTGGCGAAAATTGTATTGTTAATAAACCTCCTTCTACAGGAGGAGAAGATTTTTCTGAATTTTCTAATATTATACCAGGTGTTATGGTTAATTTAGGAGTTAAAAATACAAATACAAATTATCCACATCATCATGAATTATTTGATGTAGATGAAGATGCACTAGAAACTGGAGTAGCACTTTATTCTCAATTTGCTCTGGATTTTTTAAATATTTAACTTGAAATAAAAGCAATTTTTTTATATAATGTTAGAATAGGTCTTATTTGACCTAAATTTATTTTAATGGAGATATAATAAATATGACGAATTTACCAAATTGCCCTAAGTGCAACTCTGAATATACATATGAAGACGGAATCTTATTAGTTTGTCCTGAATGCTCTTATGAGTGGACTTTAGAAGAATCAGATGAAAATGAAGATGGAAAAGTAATTAAAGATTCAAATGGAAACATTTTACAAGATGGTGACAGTGTTACTGTAATTAAAGATTTAAAAGTCAAAGGAAGTTCTTTAGTTGTTAAAATTGGAACTAAAGTAAAAAATATTAGATTAGTTGATGGAGATCATGATATCGATTGTAAAATTGATGGTATCGGTTCTATGAAACTAAAATCAGAATTTGTAAAAAAAATATAATTTCAGGAAAGAGCACCTATTTACATAGATGCTCTTTTTTAATCCTTATCTCTTTCTAAAATAAATTGATCATTATTAACAAATTTCAAAATCCACCCTTGCGAAGCATATTTATTTAGATCTGCTTCTAATCCATCATTGTTATAATTTATTAATACTAAATACTCTTTCATAACACTCTCCTTTCAATAAAAATATTAAATATAGTATAATATATTTAAATGATTTTATATAGTTAATTCTCAAATAAAACATGTTCTAAAATTAATGAATATTCACATAGTATATATATTGTTTTTCTTGAATATAATCAAAATATATGATATATATGTAACATAATGAAAATGGAGGCTATTATGAAAAATAAAATTAAAGTTGTTGGTGCTATTTTAGAAAATTATAACGGAGAGATTTTATGTACTCTAAGAAATAAAGACTCTATTTTTGGAAATTTATGGGAATTTCCAGGGGGAAAAATTGAGAATAATGAAACTCCACAACAATCACTTAAAAGAGAAATTTTAGAAGAATTAAATATTAAAATTGGATCTAGTATATCTTATATGAAAGTAGAAAAAGAATATGATGACTTTATAATAGAACTAGAATGTTTTAAATGTGAAATATTAAATGATCTAGACATTATTTCAATGGTACACGATAAAGTTATTTGGTTAAAAAGAGAAAACCTATTATCTCTAAATTGGATACCAACAGATATTTCTATTGTTGAGAAATTATCAGAAGAAAATGTATATAATAAATAATTTTCTTTACATTTCAAATCAAACAGTATATAATAAGAACATAGTGTATATAAGTTTTAAAGTTTTAATTAGTCAGTTCGGTATATTATAGAGTTAAATTATTCTAACATACCTTCTTAATTTAAACATATTTAAAATTTGTAGACTCTTTACAAATTAAAATAACGGAGGTATCTATATGAAAGGTACAGTAAAATGGTTTAACGAAGAAAAAGGATTCGGATTTATTACTGCTGAGGATGGGAAAGATGTATTTGCTCACTTCTCTCAAATCAAAGCTGATGGTTTCAAAAAGTTAACTGAAGGAGAAGAAGTTACTTTTGATATCGTTCAAGGTGATAAAGGACCTCAAGCTGCTAACATCGTTTCGGCTAGATAATTACTACAATAAATCAACCAGAGTTTAAAACTCTGGTTTTTTTATTTTTTGTATTCTCTTAATATTTTAAGAAGATAATTTTTCCCAAAATAGGTTAATTAAAACATTTTTTTATCATAATATATATAAAAATACACATTGATATTATTTTTTTGTATTTATTTTCAAATTCTATGCTATAATTATATTATATTAATTTGTCTTTAAATAAAAAATAATTGGAGGTTCCCATGCATCAAAATGACATAAAAATACAAAATAAAAACAAAATTTTATATTTGTTATACAAAAACAAAAAAGCATCTAAAAAAGAATTATCCCAAATGCTTGAATTATCTCCAGGAGTTCTTACAAAATTATCTACAGAATTAATAAATGAAAAAAAAATAGTTGAATTAGAAAAAAAAGAAGAAAATAGAAGAGGTCCTAAAGAAGTATTTCTAGGTATTAATAAAGAATATAAAGATATTGTTGGTGTTGTTATTAATCAATTAACTACAGATGTTGTATATATGGATTCTATGTTAAATATAATTGATCAAACAACTTTTAGAACTGATAACAATCCTACCATAACATTAATGAAAATAAAAAAAGAACTAAAT